>NZ_CP109584.1 GCF_036250755.1 Streptomyces uncialis
AAAAACGCGAAAGCGTTTCACGATAAATGCGAAAACAACCAAGACTCGCTGTGCCTAGTTGGTTAAACACCTGAAATCTGATCCTGCCCAGTTGCCGACGGGCGGATACGGGGCGGCAAGCCGCCCCGTAGAGCGTGAATTGCGCAAGCGCAATTCGAATTCCAGCGCAAGCGCTGGAATAGAATTCCGTAAACGGAATTCCCGGGGGAACCCAATTCGCGCAAGCGCGAATTGGGGGCGACCGCGCAAACGCGATCACCGGGCTGGCTAGAGGGGAGGTGCATCACGTGCGGGCCTGTGTAGAACCTGGGGTTACTGGCCACTACCCCCGACAGGAACGTGACGGTCTGTCGGCCCGATCGGGTGCCGGCCTCACCGCAGTGACGGGTTCCGCTGCGCTCCACCCGAACCCCTCCTCACCCGCCGAAGCCGTCCGATCAAGCCCACCAATCCTCGCCAGCATACCCCATCAACCGTGCGTGCAGGGGGGATTCGGCCAAGAATCAGCCGACAGGGCGAACATGCTCTGTGAGTGATGCATCATGGGTCATGACTGTGTAGCATCTGGGTACAGACTTCAGCACCCCCGGCCCCTCACGCCGCGCCGGATTTTCTTTTCTGATTGCGCGCCGATTCCGCTAAAAGGAGAACACGGGAATGGCCAGGAAACTATTTCCTCACCAGATTGAGGCCGTGGCGGCCATTGTGCGCGGCCTGGATATCCCACCGGGTGGCATTCCCATCCATGGCCTGCGTGGCCAGGTACATGCTGCGTGCGGAACGGGAAAGACCACTATTGCTGCGGTGTCGGCAAAGCGCCTTGTGCCCAAGGGGCGCATTCTCGTTTTGGTGCCGACGCTGGATCTCCTGACTCAGACGGTGCGGGAGTGGCGGGGGGCCGGGCACACGGGGCCGGCCGTCGCGGTGTGCAGCCTCAGCGACGACCCGGAGCTGTGGAACCTGAAGGTGCGCTCCACCACCAACCCGGTACAGCTGGCCCTGCGCCACGGCGAGGGGCCCGTCACCATCTTCGGGACGTACGCCTCGCTGTCGGTGCTGGCGGAGGCGTTCGAGGGCGTCTACGGGCAGCAGCTCGCGCCGATGGACCTCGCCGTGGTCGATGAGGCACACAGGACGTCCGGCTCGATGGGTAAGGCGTGGGCCGACATCCACAACCAGCACGTCATCCCCGCCCACCGGCGGCTGTATCTGACGGCGACGCCGCGGATCTGGCAGGAGCGGCCGAACTGGGAGGTCGCTGAAGGGGTGCGGGAGGCGCTGCCCAAGGAGATGGCGGCCTCAATGGATGACGAGGCCGTGTTCGGGCCCGTCCTGTACAGGCTCTCGCTGGCATCGGCGGTGTCCCGGGGCTTGCTGGCGCGGTATCAGATCATCGTCCTGGAGCTGAAGGACCCGGTCGTCACCCCGGAGCGGCTGATGGGCGAGGAGCGGCACACCGAGAGGGTCCGCGGTGAGCGCCTCGGAGCCCTCCAGGCCGCGCTCCTGCACACCATGGAGCAGCACGACCTGTCGACGTGCATCACCTTCCACCACCGGACCATAGAGGCGCAGGCGTACGCGGAGGGCTTGGAGCGGGTGGCGGCGAAGCTGCACGCGGACCAGCCCGAGAAGTACCCGGCGAGGATCTGGGCGGACTGGCTGTGCGGCGAGCACGTGCCCGAGCGGCGTCGCGACGTCCTGGGCGAGTTCGGGTCCACCGCCCGGCGTGCGGTGCTGTCGAACTGCCGGGTCCTGGGCGAGGGCGTCGACATCAGAGCGGTGGACTCCGTGGCCCTGATGGACCCCAAGGGCGCCCCGCACGACATCGTCCAGGCGATCGGCCGGGCGCTGCGGCAGAAGCCCGGACAGGGGAAGCTCGCCTCGTTGATCGTGCCGGTATTCCTCCAGCCCGATGAGGAGCCGGAAGATATGTTCACCTCCGGTTCGTACCGGCCGTTGGTGAAGGTATTGGAGGGTCTGCGGGCGCACGATGAAGAGGCCGTGGAATTGCTGGCGATTCCACAGGAGCCTCAGAAAGACGACGTGGACCCGTCCGGGTACATCGGTCCGGCGCCCGAGGATGGTGAGGAGGAAACCCGTCTTCTGCTTCGTTTCGCGGCTCCGCGTGATCCGGTGATGGTCGCGGACTGGGTTTCGTTCAACGTGATCGACACCGAGCGCCAGGACTGGGCTCGCGGCTGGTCGGCGCTCAAGATGTTCACGGAGCGTGAGCATCACGCCCGAGTTCCCTATGGGCACAAAGAGGGCGCGACACCGCTGGGGCAGTGGGTCGCGGAACAGCGACGGGCCTACGCGGCCGGGGAGATGACCGGCAGGCGGGCGCAGCGGCTGGAGAAGCTGGGCATGGTCTGGAGCGTGGCGGACGAGCGGTTCCAGGAGAACCTGGAGGCCGCCAAGGCGTACTACGCGGACCATTGGACCCTCTGCGCTCCGAGGTCCGCCGTGGCCCTGTCCAGGCCGGTAGGACAGTGGTTGAGCAATTTGCGGCGCCCCGGTGCGCTGGAGGACCGCCCTGAGTGGAGGGCTGCGCTGGAGGCCGTGGACGCGCACTGGGATCCGGCGTGGCCGGCGGAGTGGCAGCGGCACTACGCCGCGCTGCGGGAGCTGCTGGCGGACGAGGAGGACCGGTCCGAGGTCCTGCCCGGGGTCACCGTCCACGGCATGGACATCGGGAAATGGCTGGCGAAACAGCGTCAGCACACCGTCTGGGCAGGGCTGATGGACGGGCAGCGCGAGCTCCTGGAGGCCGTCGGCGTCGTGCCGCTGCCCCCGGAGCCGGAGCCCGCCAAGACGCCCAAGACGGCTTTGAGCGCCTTCGAGAAAGGCGTTGCGGCCCTGGCGCAGTACACGGCCCGCGAGGGCCACATGAAGGCCCCCAGAGGCCATGTGGAGGTTTTGCCGGATGGGTCTCAGATCAAGCTCGGGGTGTTTTTGAGCAACAGCAAGAGCCGCCGGGCCAAGCTGACCACGGACAAGCTCGCCGCGCTCGCCGCTCTGGGGCTGGAATGGGCGGCCACGGAAGGAGCGGCGTGATGGCCGCGGACCAGGCCGCCGCGGCCGGCCCCGCTCCCGGTCTCTCCGGTCGAGGTGAGCGGGAGGAGCAGCGTGTGCGGGCGGCCGGGCGGCGGCACGTCCGGGGCAGTGCCTTCGCCGAGACGGAGGACATTATCTCGGTTCTGCTGTCCGACCCTGGGGTGCGGGAGGCGCGGGCGCGGGTGGAGGAGGCGGAGGCGGAGTTCGGCAGGGAGTTGTGCGCCCGTCTCCAGCCGTTCCAGGACCGGTACGACCAGGCGGGGTGCGTGACGGCGACGCGGCCCGGCTGACCGAGCTCTGTGCGGGCAAGCACGGCCGCTGGGGACGGATCTGCGTCCTGCCCGACGGTCACGAGACCTCGATGGAGGAACCGCACTGGGGCCGCACCGGCGAAGGCCGGCCGGTCGCGTGGGTGGGCAGCGCTCCCGACGACTGGTGAGAGACCACGTTCACGGCGCCGCTTCGGGAGTGGCGTGGGCGGCGTCGTGAACACTGCGGAAAACAGCCCCGGGCGCACAGCGCGCCCGGGGCGGATTCGCTGCCTGGGGTCGGCGCGATCCAGGCCCAGGGCCTACACACACACCTCAGCCCGATGCGGCTGCTCAGGGCCTGGCATCGCACTGGTGTGCGTGTAAGCCCTGGGATCTGGGGCCACTCCCCCACGCCGTGAACAGCACTGCGGCCCGAGCGGGTTCGGTGAGCCGGTCCAGACGCGTGCAGAGGGCCCGTGCGGGGCGGGCACGGTTCTGGACGCAGCGGGCGGTGCCCTTGAGGGGTGCGGACAGGCGTCCGTCGGCTTCACGGAGGACGATGTCGGCGAGGGCGCCGCGGCCGTCGTTCCTGGGCAGGGTGCCGGCGTAGCGGCGGATGTCGGCAGTGTGTGCGGGGTCCCGGCTTGCCGGAGCCGGTGGCGTGCCGGCCGGGTGGGCCGGCACGCCACCGGTGGGTGGCGGGGGGCGGGGTTGGTGGTGCGGGTGTCGGGTCAGGCGTCCTGGATGTACCAGCGCTGGTTGGTGTAGCCGGCATCGCTCCACTGGTCGACGTTTCCGCCGTCGTCGGTGGACGCGCCGTGGACGGTCAGGGCCTTGCCGCTGTTCGCGTTGGTGAGCTTGTAGCCGTTGCCGGTGTCTTCGAGGTGCCAGTGCTGGTTGGCCTGGTTCTTGTAGGTCCACTGGTCGACGTTTCCGCCGTCGTCCGTGGTCGCGCCGTGGACGGTCAGGGCCTTGCCGCTGTTCGCGTTGGTCAGGCTGTGGCCGTTGCCGGTGTCCGCCAGGTGCCAGTGCTGGTTGGGCTGGCTCGGGTAGTAGGTCCACTGGTCGACGTTGGCGCCGTCGTCGGTGGACGCGCCGCTGACGGTCAGGGCCTTGCCGCTGTTCACGTTGATCAGTTTGACCCGGCGGCTCGGGGCGCCGGTGTGGGCGCGGAGCCTGAGGCGGACGCGGGTCTCACCGCGGGCGGTTCCGTCGATCAGGGCCTCGAAGGTGCTCGGGTTCTGGGCTGTCCCCAGGTCCGTGAGGGGGATCTTGAACACATAGCCGCCGACCGTGTCATCCCCGTCGAGGGCGCTGTGCGAAGAGCTGTGGCCCCAGATCCGGTTTCCGGACTGTATCTGGAGGCCTGTCAGTCCTTCCGCGGTCCCGCTGCCCTGGGTCCCGAGGATGGCGTGGAAACGCTCTCGCCTGCCGCGTTCGTCGATGCCCCCGTCCTCTTCCCATGCGATGACGGCCACGGTGAGGCCGTCCGCCGGTACGGTCTGCTGCCAGAGGACGGCGTTGGTGAAGCTGTGCGTCTCTCCGGCGTCGACGCTGGTGAACACCTGGGACAGCACGGTCGAATTGGCGCCGTTGCTGGTGTGGGCGTAGAAGTCGAAGTAGATCTCGTCGGAGGACGATGCTTCGGTCGACTCCCGCTCGCAGACGAAGTTCTCCGCCCAGACCGTGATCTGCTGATCGCTCATAAGGGCCCCTCCTCAAGGGGGACAGAACCCCCGCACACCGGAGGTCACAGCCAGTGATCGTTTCAGCACCCGTCCGGATGGTCCAGAGCGCTTTCCGGCCGAAACCCGGATGACTCACCGGCATACGGCACAACAGCCACCCGGCCACCAGCCGCCACCCCCGAACACCGCACCGAGACCCACCGCCCCGCCGATCCCGGCTCCCGCCCGATGCCGTCCCCTGCCGGCGCACGAACCGATGAGGGCCGAACGGGGACCTCGGAGGCCCTGGGATCCTGGGCCGCTCCCCCGCAGAACTACTCGATGGCCGCAGCGGGTTCGGTGAGGCGGTCCAGCCGCGTGTAGAGGGACCGTACGAGGCGGGCGCGGTTCCGGACGCAGCGTGCGGTGCCCTTGAGGGGTGCGGGCAGACGTCCGGCGGCTTCGCGGAGGACGATGTCGGCGAGGGCGCCGCGGCCGTCGCTCCCTGGGCAGGGCGGCGGCGTGGCGGCGGACGACGGCGGCCACAGCGCGGGCGTGTCCGGTGAAGCTGGAGGGCGCTCTCCTCAGCGGCTGGAGCGGCGCACCGACCGCTGGCGGACCGTCCTTTGGGAGGCCGGAGTCGAGTGAGCGTGACACCGCCCTCAGCCGGTCGTTGAACCAGCCGGTCAAGCGAAGTGCACCACCAGGCCCCGGGCGCAGCAGCGCCCGGGGCCGCGTGCTTCACGAGATGATGGGGGCGATGACGGGTAGGAGGTGCTCGATGATGGCGATCACGTGGTCCACCCAGGTCACAGCGGCCGGCCTTCTTTTCTCACAGTGATGTGCAAGGGGGGTCAGACGGGCAGGAGCTGGAATTTCTGGTTCTGCCCCTGGTTGCAGGTCCAGTAGACGACGCCCGCGTTGTCGTTCATGTTGAACTCGGCGACGTCAAGGCAATCGTGCGTCCCCCATTCGTTCGGGTCCGAGAACTGCTTGATCTCGTATCCCGCCGAGGGGTTGCCGCCGAACGAGAACGCGATTTGCCGGTAGTACCTGTCGCAGCCCGTCGTACGGGCCGACTCACCGAGGGCCGCGCCCCCGCCGGGCTGCGGGCCCCACGGCCTGTTGTAGCCCCAGCAGTAGCCGCTCGTGCCGGCGATGCTGTACCAGTTCTCCCCGAACTCGTTGCTGCGGAGGTTGAGCCTGAACTGCTGGGTGGGGCGTCCGTCGCAGGGCTGCTGCACGAGCTGGGCGTCCCAGCCGGTGCTGTTTCCGTAGGGGCCGATGCACTTGCCGGAGTGAACGGCCCGGATGGTGTAGAGACCGTTGTGCTGCGGCGCCGACGGCTCGGCCGCCACCCTCTGGGGCGCTGCGGCGGGTGCGGCGCCCGCGGTGGGTGCGATGCCGAGAGTGGCGAGGGCGAGGGCGATTAACGTGAGGCCGCCACGGGCCGTACGCGAGCGGGGGGAAATACGGGACATGAGCTCACACTCCGGCAGACAGGGGGTGGGGGCGACGGCGTTCCGGCGGAGGAGAACCCTCCGCCACGCCGTGCTGATGTGCAGTATGACGAATGAAACACCTGATGAAATGGGGTGCGGACAGTCCCGTTCGGGTGAATTGGAGAACGCGCGTACGCGCACCCTCGGCCTCACCAACAACGGACCCGATCCGCTGAACGAAGCCACGGTCACCGCAGCCACCGTCGTTCGCCGTTCGCCCCGATGGAGCCGGACGACGTCATCCGCGCGTTCGCCTGCCTCCGGGCGATGCAGGCCCACGGCATCGTCACCGACGATTCCGTGCGCTTCCCCGCGATGTCTGGCATCGCCGGTGACGATGCCGTGCATCCGGTCCACGCCGGATGCACGGGAGCCGGAGTGCCCGGTATCGTCCGGCGATGCCGGGCACTCCCGCACGACGGCCCCTGCCCGCCGGTGGAGAACACTCCGTCCAGTGGACTCCACCGGCATCGACCGGCCGGTGGGCTCCACTGGCCGGGGGTCCGCTCAGGTCTGCGCGGTGCAGGCGGGTGCGGGGGTGACGCAGACGGTGACGCTGTCGGAGTTGTCCGTCTGGTCGGGGTCGCTCTCGCTGCCGGTCACGGTGGCGGTGTTGGCGACCCGCCCGGGGGTGGTGGCCTTGGCCCGCAGGGTCAGGGTGGCGGTGGAGCCGTGGGCGAGGGCGCCGACAGCCCATTGGCCGGTCGCCAGGTCGTAGGCCCCGGTGGAGGTTTCGGCGGAGAGGAAGACGAGGGAGGCGAGGAGCTGGTCGGTGACGGTCACGCCGGTCGCCGGGTTGGGGCCGGTGTTGCGGACGGTGATCCGGTAGGTCACGGTCTGCCCGACGGTGACGGTGGTCGCGTCGGCGGCCTTGGTCACGGTCAGGTCGGCGGCCGGGCGGACTTCGACGGACGTCTGGTTGGAGGTGGCGGTCAGTTGTTCGGGGGTCGCCGCGAGACGGTTCTCATAGGCGGCCGAGGCCGTGTTGGTGATCCGCCCGCCGCCGCTCGCGGTGTTCACGGTGACCTTGTACTCCACCGTGGTCCCCGCGGGCAGGACGGCGGTGTTGGCCAGCGCGCCGCCCTGCGTCGCGGTCGCCCCGTTGCCGAGGCGGAAGACCACCTTGTTGTTCGTGGCGTCGAAGTTCGCCTGGTCGTCGCCGCTCTGGTCCGTCTTCGCGCCGACGTTCGGCCCGTCCACGATGCGCAGGGAGCCGGGCAGGAAGGTGGTTCCGGACGGGACGGCGTCGGTCAGGACGAGTGCCTCGGCCGCGTCGCCGCCGGTGTTCGTCGCCTTGAGGCGGTAGGTGAGGACGCTGCCGACCTCCACCGGGCCCGCCGGGGAGACGGTCTTCTCGAGGACCACGGCCGGGGCGGTCCCGAAGAAGACCCCGTCCAGGAAGTTCCCGACCGTCGGGCCCCCGACGGAGGAGACCGAGCGGAACGCGAACCGGGTCAGGTTCTGGCCCGCCGGGACGGTGTAGGTCCCGGTGTAGAAGCCCCAGGCGGTGTTGCCGTCGCTGAAGGTCTGCTGCTGGACCACGGAGCCCGGCGCGCCGATGTCCAGCGCCATGACATCCGTGCCGGCCCGCCCCCGGTGGTACAGCTTCCAGTAGAGCCTGGTCCCCGGCGTGGTCGGCAGATCCTGGTAGAGCGTGGACACCTGATACGCGTTCAGCTCGGCGAACTGGGAGCCCACGGCGGAGGGGACGGCGTTGTGGCCGGAGCGCCACAGCTCGATCAGGTGGTCGGTCGCGGTGGTGATCCAGCCGGGGACTTTCCTGGCCTGCGACTGGGTCGAGTCCGGCAGGATCTCGAAGGTGCCGTTGAGGACCGGCTCCTCGAAGCCGCCGTTGACCAGGGCGACCCGGAGCGGAGTAGTGGGAGGTGTGGTCACAGTTCTTCCCCTTGTTTCGGCGCTGCTGGGGGTGCGTCCGGACGGCCGGACCACGGACACGGCCCCGGCAGCGCCGGGACCGATGGAGGATCAGAACACAGTCGGACAAACGCGAAAAGCGACACTGACGACTCCTCGCCAAACCACCCGCACCGGGTTTACCGGACACCGCCACCGATGCCGCCGCACAACCCTCTCCCTTCGTGCTTCACCCCCGTCACACCGGCCGCACTTCTCACCGCCGCCCCTCCCTCAAAGCCCGAAAAAAACCCCGCACCCCTTCCTTGAGCACCCCTCGATCGAGTGGTTTGCCGACCGCCGGGCCGGTTACGGAACACACCCCGCCGAGGACCCCGAGACCCCGGAGCTCCAAAGGCCGTCCATGGCAGCGCGACCGTACGGATGGCTGCCGGCGCGGGATCGACGCCGGCCGGGGCCGGAGGCAGTGCGTTCCCCTGCGGGCAATAGGAGCCGAGGAGGGTGTTGGCGAGACCGAGTTCGTGGGGACCGGTCGCGGGGCCGGGAGCGGCTGTGTGCCAGTCTCCGAGCCGGATCGGTCGCCGTCCCGGAGGGTGTTGCTGGGGTAGGCGTCGCCGTGCCGGCCAGGGCCGGATGACCGCCGCGTCCCGGGGCACCGGCCGACACGACCCGGTCTCCCGGGCGCGGAGACGACCAAACTCTTCCACCGGGTCCGAACGGGAACAGCTGGAACAACTGGCGTGAGGCTGAAGGCGCGGCTGTGTGATGACGTCGACTCGCTGGACAGCTACCTGCCGCCGCGGAAGGTCGCCGGGTGCTGGAGGAGCCCCGGCCGGCCAGGGTGTGACGCCAGTTCGGCGTCGTCGCTGGGCGGCGCGAACCGTGAGCGGGCCCCGTGCGCACACGTGTGCGCGCCCGGGGCCCATGGTCTGGCCGGGGGGCAGCTCTCAGTGTCGTGCGGGTCGGTGAGCCGGTTGACGACGAGATCGCAGGCGCACCCGCGGTGTGTCCGGGCTGGGCGGGCCGTTGTCCGTCGCGGCGGCGCGGCCGGTGGAGGGGCGGGGTCAGATTCCGGTGCGGGTGTTGATCCAGAGGCGGTAGGTGCCGACGTTGGTGTAGACGGTGGGGCTGGACCGGCTGCACCTGCCGGAGCCGAAGCTGACGATGCCGATCTGCGTCCCGTTCTGGGCCAGGGGGCCGCCGCTGTCGCCGATGCAGCCGGAAGCGGGGTTGGGGTCGTCGTCGGGGGCGAGGGTGCAGATGTGGCTGAGGGGGTCCACGGCGCCGGAGGTGAAGTGCAGGGCGCAGGTGGCGACGGGCAGGACGGTCATGCCGGCGTGCTGGAGGGTGTTGGACGGCCCGCCGTCGGCGTGGGTGGCTCCCCATCCGGTGAGGGTCGCGGTTCCGCCGAGGAGTTCAGGGAGAGCGGGGAGGGTGATCGGCTGGATCCGCGGCGTGTAGGTGATCGGGGTGGTCAGTTTGACGACCCCGATGTCGTGGGGCGAACCACCGCCGGAATGGACATAGCGCTCGTGAAGTACACGCCGTTCGACGCTGTGGGCGGTGCCGCCCGCGTCAAGGGTGTTGGTGCCCGCCACGACCCGGATACCGGTGGTGGGCACCCCTTTCAGGCAGTGGGCCGCGGTCAGGATCCACTCGGTTCCGATGATCGAGCCGCCGCAGATGTGGCTGCCGCCGTACTGCAAGGACACCTGATACGGGTAAGCGCCTTCCGGCGCGTCCGTCCCGCCGACGATCTGCGCGGACACAGGCGGCTCATCGGCGGATACCGGCCCCGTCCCCGCCACCAGGGCACCTGCCATCGCCACCCCCGCGACCGCGGCCCGCGCCGATAAACGGACCCGTGTGCGGAGCCTGCAAGCCATAAGCCGCATACCCGTCCTCCTCGTGTGTGGTCACCGGCTCACCCGGACAGGGAGCCGTGCCCGCGAAGCCTTCCCCTCCGCTCCCACGCCGAAGCCCTACACGACCCGGACACCGGCCCCGTCCCCGCATCGGGACACCCGCGCGTGACGTGTCGTGTTCACGGGGCCTCCGTCAGCGCGGGCAGGATGCCGCCGGTCCCCGCTTGTGCCCGGCGGCCCCCTGGCACGGGCCGACCACCCCCGTCTCGGGGCAGGAGAGCCGGGGTCGTGGTCGCCACGGTGATCCGGCAGGAGCATGCCGTACCAGACCACGGGGGTTTCATTTTTCGTTGTGCGGGGGCGGGCCGGAGCCTAATCGCGCAGGACGGCTTGTCCCGTCGCGCTGAGGCAGTGCGCTGCGGTGAGGACCTTGTTGCGGGCGATGAGGACGCCGGCGCAGATCCTGTACCAGGGGTCATCGGCCTGCGCCTGGGCGGACACCTGGGTGGCGGCCGGTTCCGGCCGGACCTGCGCGGCCGTGGCAGGGACGGCCGCCACGGCCGTCAGGAGTACGGAACCGGTCAGAACGGCGCCCGCGGACGCCACGGCGCGGAGCCGGGACCCGGGCACTTTGACGACGGGCGAAGCGGGCGAGGAGTGGGTGTCCCGGGGCGGCCTCGTCAAGTCTGCTCCCTGTTCTCTGGTGTTCTGCATGTGTGAACCCGGTGACATTGCCGGGCTCGTCCGCATGTCTTACCAGCCACGGCCGGCCCGCCGCCGGGAAACGAAGCAGATCTCCCGAACCGGAGCGCCGGAGCAATGCCGTGAGGTAAAGGGCGGGGACGGCGGCGTTCCGGCCTGCCGGGCACAGCGCCTCGGCATTGTCCAGGCCGTGACGTGCCGTTCCGGAGTTGTTCCAGAGGTTCTGGGTGCTCTCCGGGGTGGCGTCGAGGTCCGCGGCCGCCGCATAGCCGCCCGGCCCTGCGCGCGCCCCCTACCGCGAGGCAGGGCAGCAGGCGCTGCCACCCCGCCCGCTACGAACGGCGCGGCACATTGCCCTCGACCTTCGGCAGGATGCGGGTCCCGGCCCGCCAGAACGTCGCATCCGTCCTGCGGACCCCGTCCAGGTCCCGGCCGGCCAGGATCTTCCCGATCCCGACCACCACCGACTCGGCGTTCTCCTCCACCTGCCGGTCGAACCTGCTCTGCCCCATGAGTTGTGCCCTCTCAGCCGTGCTGTCGATGTCCCGGGCACCCAACACCCAGAAGCGGACACGACCATAAAACAGGGGGCTTGTGCATAGATTCCGGCGAATCCCGGGGCACTTGTGAATAAAAAATCAGGCCCGGGCCGGGCGGGCGATGGCCCGGTGCTGGTCGTCAGCCGCTGGCGGCCGTCACCGCGTGGTCGATGACCGCGGTGAGCACGGGCAGATCGGCGGTGTAGTCGCCGTAGCCGTGGAGATCGGCGGCGAGCCGTGCCGCACCGGCCACCCCGAGCACCGCAGTCTTCTGTCCGGGCGTCAGCCCGTCCCCGAGGACCACCGCGCCTTCCCACAACTGCTCCCGCACCTCGGGGCCCACTCCCCCGTCGCCGCCGGTGACGGTGCCGGTGTGCGGGTCGCGGACGGCGGTGTCGAACGGGTCCAGGCGGTCGAGCGTCATCTCCACGGCGTCGGCGAGATCGAGGAGGGGATGGGTGACCCCGGGAACGGGATGGGCGTCGGCGGGGGCGAGGGAGCGCAGCCAGCGCCCCGCGCGGATACCGGCGGCGCGGGCGTCGGCGAGGACAGCGGCCTGCTCGCGGTCGTGTTGTTCGGGGTTGAGTTGTTCGGCCGACGGGTCCGGCAGGGTGCCTGGTGCGGGGAAGGTGGTCATACCGGTCCAATGAGCCGGGCACCCCGGCGGTGGCGCAGGGCCGGGCATCCCGCGCCTTGCCCGACGCCGGGTTCAGCGTTCCGTACGGATGCCCTGGTACCCGGGCCCGAGACCACGCCGCCGCGGCCGGGGCAGCGACGGCGCCCCGGGTGCGGGGGCGGTCTGGGGTCCGGTACCGGCGGCGGGTCCGGCCGGCTCCCCGGCGGGGAGACCGAGATGGCGGCGGGCGGCGGCCGTGGCCGCCGCCACCGCCGCGAGCGCCTCAGCGGTGGCGGGGCTGATCCCGGACAGCGCGGCGGTAAGGACGTCGATCGCGTCCAGGGCGTCCTCCGCCGCCGCCTCGCTCCAGGTGGTGGGTGTGACGACGTCGGCGAGATGGCAGGCGCTCTCGACCACCAGCTCGGCCCGCTGCTCGACCCCGGGTGCCGCCCGGGAAGTAAGTCCCATACCCGGGTTCAACGACGCTGGTGGCGGAATCGATCGCCCTCTTCACGCTGATGTCGATCGGGTCCTTCACGTCACTGTCCGGGATGTTCACGCCGTCTCCGGGATGACTGACTGCCCAGGCCGGAGACGGTGGTCGCCCTCGGGGATGCAGACCCCGGGGGTGTGCCGGCTACCGGCGACGTCCGAACAGGCCGCGGCTCTTCTTCACCCCCGCTTCCGCAGCCTCGCGGGCAGCGGCCTCCTCCGCCCGACGGCGGGCAGCACGTTCGGCTTCGGCGGCGGCTTCCTTCCGGGCGACGTCGTCGCCGTGGCAGCTCCCGCACACGGACAGGTCGCCGGCCTTCCAGGCTCCGGGGCGCGCGGTGGTCTCCTCCCAGCGCTGGTCGGTGAACTTCGCCCCGCACCGCGAGCACACCGGGCGCTGCGCCTCCCGTTCGGCGGCCCGCTGCCGCTGGTCCTTCTCCTCGGCCCGCTCGTACTGGCGCCGGTAGAGGGCGTCGCCGTCGGGGTTGTCGAGCGCGGCGGTCAGCGTCTGCTCACCGGTGCGGCCGAGACGTCGCCACACCGCCGCGTCCGCGCCGTGCTCCTGGAGCCGCTCCAGGGTGGTGACGACCACGGGCACCACCTGGCCGTGGTCGAGGGCCGTGATCCCACGGTAGAAGCTGTCGTACCTGCGCGGTGCCCAGTGCCGTCGGCCCGCCTCCTCCAGCACCTTCACCGTGTTGGCGACCCTGGCGTCCGTGGTGTCGGCGAACACGAACGCCAGCGGAGGTGTGCCTTCCCTGCCGGTCGGCGGGTAGACCCGGCGCCACAAGCGCTCCTCGTGGCCGACGAGCTGCTCGATCGCGTCCGGCCGGGAGCGGACCAGGTCCACGGTGCGCTGGTCCGCGTCCGGAGGGAGCAGCCGGAACCAGTCGGCGTAGCGGTGGAGTTTGCGGACCAGCTGGTGGGCGTCTTCGGTGCGGCGGTCGATCTCCAGGAGCAGGATCGGCACCTTGGCCTGGGGTGCCCGCATCACGAGGTCGGCCCGCTGCACGAACCCGTTCCCGAGCCGGTGAGGGATCTCGGTCTGGAAGGCGAGCGGGTGCCCGATCCCGGCTCGGTGGAGTTCGGCGGCGGTCGAGGTGACCGCCGCGGCGTGGTCGCTGTAGCCGGTGCCGAGCAGCTCCCCGGTGTCCGGGTCGTACTCCTGCTTGCGGAGCACCGAGATCCGTATGCCCTCCGGCTCCAGCAGCTTCCTCGCCTCGCGGTGTCCCCGGTCGGTGAGTACCCACACCTGCCGCTGGTCCTTCTGGACCGATTCGATCCTCACCAGGCGGTGGTCCTCCATGTCCAGGAGGTTGTCCCGCGTGAGCCTGTCGTGGCGGTTGCCGGGGCGGGTCAGCTTCCACAGCTGGTCGGGCGTAGCCCTCTGGAAGATGCCCAGCGCTTGCAGCAGTTCCTGGCGCCGGGGTTCGGTCGAGTTCTTCCTGTGCACAGGTCGCCTTTGGACAAGAGGGTTGTCGGACCTGCGGCGACCCCCTGACCGGCCGGGCTGACCTGCGGAAACGCCCGGCTTCTGACGACGAGGCGCGGAGGGGGTGATGGAGGGGCCCGTGGAGGGGGCCTGCGGAACCCGGTCGGCGTCGCCGCCGGGCGCCTGGTCGGCGGTGGCGTGCGGCTCGCGGGCGGGGCCGGGTGTGCGGTCGGCGGGCACGATTGTCCTCGGATTCTCCGGCCTGAAGGCCGGGTCGGCGATCGTCCGGCCCGTACGCCGAACTGCGCACGGGCCGGGCCCACCGTGAAAGCGCACCCCTTGACCGCGGTCTGACGCCCACCACCGACCGGTGTCCGTTTTACCCCTTGACCACCCCTTGGCTGCCCTGAATGTCCGTGACCGACGTCATGAACGGGCTCCTGGCGAAGCCGTCCGCGTTCCCGCACCCGGAAAGGAGGCGGAGAACTCTCTCCTCCCCCAAGGGGCGATGCCCGGCCGGGGCGTGGTGGTGCGGATCAGCGGGTGGCACAGCTGCCGGACGGAGAGGAGACCGGGTCGCCAGCCGCACGGTTTGCGGGAGCGGAAGGGGTCGCCCGGATGCCGGTGGCGCACCGGTGTAGGCGGTGGCGCGCACCCGGCACGATGCGCGGGACACGATGCTCCGCACTCCCCCGACCCCGATGGTGCGCACCGGATGCCGCGCATCACGGTGGACACCGGCACGGCATCCACTCCCCCGGCCGGCGACACGATGCTGTGCACTCCCACCCGATGGTCTCCACCGCGTGGGAGTGCACAGCATCCCCGCACCACGTACCGACGCTACGCACGGTCACGATGCACGGCCCGGGCCGGGGCGGAGAGATCTCCCCTCCCCCGGCGCATCCGGCGTGCATCGCAGACCGGATGCTCGGCATCGCCGCAGCGATGCCGAGCCGGGTCAAGGGGAAACAGCGAAATCCAGTAGCTGGTCAAGGGTTGCATTCCGCCCGGTGACCGCTGCCGTGCTCGGAGGGCATCCCCGGTCAAGGGGTACCCACCGAGTGCACAGCATCCGATGCGCCATCACCCTCCGTGTCCACGACGGGTTCGCGGGGCCGGGCCGGAGTGCCCTCTGGCGGGCACCGCGGTGCTCATCGTGCGGGCGTGGGAGTGCTCGGCATCGCCGGCGCGTGCACCGGATGCACCGGATGCGCTCGGTTCGGTGCATCGTGCGCACCTGGGTGAGTGCACGGCATCGCCGGGCACGGCACGGGGCGGGTGCACGGCATCGTCGCTCCGGGCACCGGATGCCATGCACCCGCCCGCACTCACCGCCGGCGGCGGCGCAGGCGCATCGTGCGCCACGGGTTCGGCCGGCTGCCGGGGTACTGCCGGGAGAACCGGCGCGGGCGCACGGCCGGGGGCGGTTCCGGCGCCGGATACAGCGCTTGGCGCAGCCGGGCCGCGTCGGCGAGCTGCTCCAGGCGGTCGATACGCCGGTCCAGGTCCGCGGCGAGCAGTTGCAGGTACTCCGGTGTGACGCGGGGCGGGGTCGGATCAGCCATGCGGGCCTCCAGCGGTGAGAAGGGAAGTCGGTTCCCCGCACCCTCGCCGCTCCCGGATGGCTGCGGGGGTGGGCGGGCGGTCGCGTCCCGGCTGCTGGCGCGGTGACTTCGGACCCTGTCCCGCCGGGCGGTCTCCCGCCGCCCGGCGGCAGTCCGGGCGTCGTGGTGGTCCCGGCCGTCACGGCTGAACGCCCCGGCCCTGATTCTGGCCGTGGCCGTGGCCGGGTTGCTGGTGCTGCTCGTGCTCCTGGCGGCGCCGGTCGACCGGTCCGGCCGGGTCCGGGAGTTCCCCGTCGGCCAGGGCGCTGCGGTCGGCGTCCTCTTCGGCGAGCCTGCGTTTGCGGGCCTCGGTGGCGGCGGTCAGTTTGGCGAGTGCAGCGAGGCGTTCCGGGGCGGTCGTCCACGTCCCGGGGTCGGTCGTTCGGCCCTGCGCGTACACCTCGGGCATCGCCGCCCGCAGATGGGTGTGGATGGCGGCGGACCGTTGTGCCGGGGTGAGGAGGGTGTCCCGGCCGGGGTGGCCGACGGCGTGCGGCGGACCGGCCGCCGCCCAGTCGTCGTGGTGATGGTGGTGGTCGACGGCGTGCGGCCGGTCGGCTGCCGCCCGGTCGTCGTCGTGGTGGTGACGGTCGTCGGTGTGCGGGGGCGGTGTGGTCGCGGCCGGGGCTCCGTCCCGCGCAGGGGGTGTGGTGCGGGCGGTGCGGATCGCGTTCTGCAAAGCCAGGCTGGCGACCTGGGCCCGCTCGTACCGGGTCGCCGAACGCGGCGGTTTGCCGTCGGTGCCGGCGATGAACCAGCGGTCGGGCCACGGGAAGTCGGCGGTGTAGGTGATCTGGTCCGGCGCCGGGGTACGGCGCCCTTCCCGGGGCACCGTGAGCTGGCGGCTGTGGCGGGCGAGGGCCTGGTCGGCGATGTAGTCGTCCACACGGGGCGGGAACGCGCGGCCGCGCAGGGTCTCCAGCAGATGCCGCCGCGCTTCGGCCAGGACGTGGCGGCGGGCGAACGCGTTGCGGACGGTGTAGACGACGGCGGCGACATCGACCGCCGCGAGCGCGGTGTCCACGAGCGGGCGCACCCGGGCCCGGATCAACGCAGCTGCCGTACGGCAGCGTTCCAGCAGCCCGCCGATCATCGCCTTGCCGAAACGGAGGATCGCGGACGCACGCCACCACGCGAGCAATTGGGGCAGCGGGTGCGGGGTCTTCTTGTCCGGGCGGGTGTCCTGCGCCGCCCACCACCCAAGGTTGTGGCGGGCACGCTCGTCCGGCAGCCGCCCGTACGTCTTCACGTACTCGTCGGTGATCGTCTCCAGGGCGTCCTCAATCCGCCGGCTGCGGGTCGACTTCCACTCGATCAACTCGGCGGGAACACCGGCGATCTCCATCACCGGCCGCAACCCGGGGGTCACCTCCCGCGGCACCGTCGCCAGGCCCAGTTCCTCGCACACCTCGGTGGTCATGGCGAGGGTGTAGAGCGTCCCCGCGGCCACCGCGTGCCGATAGAGCCGGCGGGTGTCGAGCGCGTACCAGGTGCCGTCCGCACGTTGGGCCCGGTTCAGGATCAGCACGTGCTCGTGGAGCAGCGGGAAGCCGTCGCGGTTGTCCCAATGCCGGAAGGATGCGGCCACCAGACCGGGCGGCTTGGCCCGCTTCCTGCCCGAGGACCAGCGGATCTCCGCGACCTCATCCTCCAGCCACTCCAACACCCTCGCGACCGCGCGTGCGTGCGCCCGCTCGATCACCTCCCGGGTCCGGCCGTCCCCCAGCGCCCACAGCACCACCAGTGACGCCTGCGGCCGGAACACGAACTCCAAACCCAGCAGCGGCACCAGGTCCCGCTGCTCGATCTCCTCGACCGGCTGCCCCAGAACCGTCGCCAACCGCGCCGACACCGAATCGTCCCCGCCGGCCAGGCCCTCCCGCTCCAGCCAGTCCGCGTCCGGATGCCGCAGCTCCCCGAACACCAACTCCAGCTCCCGCTCCCCCACCACCGCCCCCGCGACCAGCCCGAGCCCCGGAAGACCGCGGCCCATCCACACCCCGGGCGGGAGCCCCGCCTCCTCCTGGGCGTCCTTCAGCGACTGACCAGCCGGACGGCGGCCGTCGCCGACGACCACACCCCGCAGGAAGTACTGCCACGCATTACGCCTCTGGATCTTCGCGACACTCAGCATCCCCCCACAGGACACCCACTCTGACCTGCGGAAAAGCGCGATCCCGTGAGACGGGACAGTTCACCGGAACTTCACCGCCCATCCCGCCCGGCGGGAGCCGGCGACCACGCCACGCCCACCAGGCGGACACCGGCCAGGCCAGGCAAATGCTGCGCTGCGACCACCACACCAGCCACACCAGCCTCAAAAACATGCAGTAGACGACTCCGTCGCCACCACGCGTATATCTACGCGCCACTCCCCCACCCGACGGCTGAAGAAGCCCCACCCCCGCTACGTCACCAACCCCCGCCCGACCCGAGCGAGACACCCACCGCCCCCGGCAACGCCGGGGGCTTCGTGCTGCCCGGAGGACACCGCCGTGCCCACATACGAGACCACCACCCGCTTCACCCACGACCTGGACCGCCTCACCCCCGCCCAACGCGACCGCTTCCGCCGCATCGTGCGCACAGCCTTCGTCCCCGACCTCCACACCGGCCGCACCTTCCGTCCAGGGCTCCGCGTGAAACGCGTACGGTGCGCCCGGAACGGCGTCTACGAGCTCACCTGGTCCATGGGCGCCGGCCCCGCCGGACGTGCCACCTGGGAATACGGCACCCCGGTACGCCCCGGTGAGCAGCACATCATCTGGCGACGCATCGGCGGACACGCGATCCTGTCCGTGCCCTAGCCGGGACACCAGGCGAGGACATACCGGCCAGAATCAGCGGTGGCTACGCGGAGAGTTCTCCGTGATTCCCGTGACGGGGTGGTAGCAGCGCACCACCGTGCTACGCGTTCTCGTCATCGTCGGCTCCGGGGTGCGCCTTGTCCCATGCGTAGGCGGCGCTACCAGCAAGGAGAGCA
The DNA here is from genome assembly GCF_036250755.1 of Streptomyces uncialis. Lineage (NCBI taxonomy): Bacteria > Bacillati > Actinomycetota > Actinomycetes > Kitasatosporales > Streptomycetaceae > Streptomyces > Streptomyces uncialis. The sequence continues at coordinate 18,586 of NZ_CP109584.1, forward strand.
GTGGAGATCAAGGCGTTCCCGGCCATTTCGACGAGTTCCTTGACGGCGTCGTGCTCGATCTGGGCCTGCAGCAGGACCACGTAGAAGACCGTGACGATGAACCCGATGAACAGCTTCCTCTGGGCTGCCTTGGACAGCTCGGCGGGCTGAGCGGAGGCGAAGGTGCGGGCGGATTCGGCCAGGCTGTCGAGTACTTCGTCGGGCACTTCGTTCGCCAGTTCGGCCGTGTCCGGGTGTGCGGCAGCGTCATCGACGGCGCGGCGGGCCGACTCGCGTTGCTCGGCTGGCAGGGCGTCGAAGGGCGAAGCGAGTACGGCGTCAATGTTGAGACGGGAGATGTCCAGGCGGAATCCGGTGTCGATGCTGGTGTGCCGGGTCCGTATCTCTTCAGCGAAGGCGGCTACGGACTGGGCAAATCGGTTGGTGCTGGCCTCCAGAGCCGGAGCCACGAACCGTGCGTAGCGCTGGACGAACTGCTCTTCATGGGCAGCGATGAGGCTGCGGAACGCTCCGCTCAGTGCAACCGTCTCCGCAACGGTGAGGTCGGTGATCTGGCGGCGGATGTTCTCCATCGCGGAACTGATGGCTGTGGACTCTCCGAGACGGCGAGTCAGCTCTTGCATGGGGTCGGGTTGCTCGTCGGGCATGGCGCTCATTCTCGCCGATAGCAGTCCCGTCAAGTGATTCTCCGGCGGCTTCTTGGTCCAACACGATCCGGGCAGCAGGACCGAGCACACCGATCACTGCCCAATCTGCCTCCACGGACATCATCAACCAAGGCGGCGGCTCCACTCGCAGAGTTGGGGCCGCCGCCTTGGCGGAATCAGTCAGGCTGAGTGGATCCACCAGCAGAGACTGCCTGACGCTCTCTGTGGCTGTTGAGCACGTCCAGCATCTTGTTGAACTCGTCAGCCGGCATCTTGTGGATCAGGTAGTGCGCCGCATCGATGCCGTCCTCGTAGGGAAACAGCTTGGGCTGGTGGCCACCTCCCCCGGTCTCCGCTTTGACCTGTCCAGGAACGGCTGGTGTGGTCCCCTTCGCTGTATCGGCGGAGGGGGCCAGTCCCGGGGCAGCAGGATCCAGCACTGGGTCCGAGCCGGTTTTACGGCCGTAAAACGGATCGCCGACTCCGATCCGTCCAGGCCCGGCAGGCGGCTTCGCTGGCAGAAGTTTGGGGGCAGCTGACACTTTGGCTGCCTTCTTGGCGGCTGACCGCTCGGCGGATGCTGTGGCACGCTGCTTCTGCTCGCCTTGCCACCATGCCAGCTGTTCGGTGGTGCCCCATTGCTTGTCCCGGGCTAGCTTGCCCAGCGACCGCGCAGCGTCGAGGGGCATGTTCTTCTTTCGTACCAGGTCCTGAAGCTCTGGGGCCAGGTTGGTGAGGAGGATGCGCTGGGTGACCCATCCGTCGACTCGCTCGAAGTGCTGGGCTACGGCGCGGTTGGAGCCGAATTCGGCGACCAGGGTCTGGACGGCGTACGCCTCTTCGATGGCGTTGAAGTTCTGCCGGTCGACGTTCTCGGAGACGACGGCCTCTATGAATGTCCTGCGGTCTTTGGCCAAGCCGTCGTCGACGACGCAGTTCAGGGTGGGGTTGCCGTTGGCTGTAGCGCCCCGGTATCGACGTTCACCGGCGACGAGAACGTAGTCGACGTCGGCGACCTGCTTGGCGTGGTCGGGCCACAGCTTCAGGTAGGCGCTGCGGCTGACGGCGGGGCATGCCTGGATCTGTCGGCGTTGCAGGCTCTTGCCGAGGTCGATCAGTTCGGCTTCGGTGCCGAAGTCGGTGCGTGGATTGACGACGTTGGGGGTGAGCCGGCTGAGTGGGACCCGGAGCAGGCGGCCGTCGGCTCGGGTGTCAACGACTGGGGCGTCGTCTCCTTCGCCGAAGAAGTCGTCGAAGTCATCGCGCTTGGCCATCTAGCGTTCTCCCGCGTACTTCCGGCGGCGGAGCTGATGCTCCAGGGCGAGAGACACGAAATCCTGCTTCGCCTTGGTGGCGATGTGGTTGGACTCGTACTGAGTGCAGAATCGCCCGTTGGTGATGCCGCGGGTGTGGGGCTTGTAGTGACGCACGGTGGCGTTGTACAGCTCCCAGCCTCTGCGTTGGACGAGGCTGATGGTGCGGTCACGGTCTGCGGTGCCGTCGCGGGGGTCCCAGTTGTTGACGACGACCCCGTAGGGGATCTGGCGGGGGACCAGGACGCGCTCGACGGTGACCCTGGTGGGGGTGAAGGCCGATCCCTCCGCTTCAAGGGGGACGATGACGTCGTCGGCGACATCGAGGACGGCTCGGAGGGCGTCTCCGGTGGTTCCGTCACCGAGGGGGTCGATGGACTCGTCTTCGTCTTCTTCGGCCTTCAGCGGCATGAAGCCCGGCGTGTCGACGATGATGATGTCGGCCTTGGCGCTGCGCAGACGACGCAGCTTGTCGAGGCTTTGGCTTGCGTCGACCACGCGGAAGGGAACGGGCCTGCCGGCCTTCTCCACCTTCTCGGCGTGTTCGATGCTGGTGCCCTGTGGGTCTATTGAGACGACCGCTACGGACGGGCCACCACCTTCGGCGTCGGTGGCATCGCAGCCGAGGATTTCGGCGTAGACCGCGGCGAGGTTGACCGACAAGAGGGACTTGCCGACCCCGCCCTTACGGTTCAAGAGCACGGTGATGTAGGGCATGTACTGCTCTCCGACTACTTCCCGGGAACCCGGTACTTCGGATGGACGTCACGCATCCTCTCAGATGATCAGAGGGGTCCAGCCGAGGCGTGCGGATCTCTCTGCGGTTTTACGGCCGTAAAGCCAGCGGTTGGAACCAGCCCTCCTTGGCAACAGTGCAGCCGCGTTTTACGGCCGTAAAACGCCCAGGGACCCAACCGACGGCTCTGGAAGCACAAAAAAAGCGGTCCCTGCGCCCGACTCGAGGTCGGGGCGGCAGGGACCGCTTCGGCTGTTCAGCTGGAGAACGTAGTGCTTGCGGAGTGCATGGTGTCGTCGTCGCCCGTCTCGATCTCGCACAGGGCCGAGCCAGTCACGCGTTCGCCTCCGCGATAGCGGCGTTCAGGAGCGCCGCGGCGTCGGCCTGGTACGGGGCGGTGAACATCTGGCGGTCGCTGACGCCGAGCGGCCCGAACCTCGCGGAGATGCGGTAGCCGGGCGCGAGGGTGGTCTCTCTTCCGTCCAGTGCAGCGGTGAGCCGGTCGTAGTCCTGCTGGGCGTGGCGGGTCTGGGTGTACGGGCCGAGGCGCAGCAGGGTGAAGCCGTCGAGGCTGTCGTCGCGTTTGCGGGCCTCGATGTAGAGGGCGTAGTGGGCGGGTTCCATGCCGAGGTCGTCGGGCAGGGGGATGCTGGCGGCGGCGTGGGTGAGCGTCGCGTATGCGGGCTGCCAGGTGCCGAGGATCGCGGTGGTGTTGCAGCGGAGCCAGCCGCGTTCGGTGTAGCCGAGGTGGCGGCGGTGGAGGTAGGCGGCGTGCGGGGTGTCGGGGTGGACCATGGAGACGGCGATCTGGTCGGTGCCGTGGTCGTCGCCGGGTCGGGGTTGCGCGCGTTCGGTGAATGGGCCGACCTGGACGGCGATGTCGTCTCCGGTGCCGGGTGTCCAGGGCTGCGGGTTCTTGCGGGCGGTGAGCATCGCGCGGAGCTCGTCGTCGGCGGCCTGGTCGGCGGGGGCGAAGGTGCCGAATGCGTGGCCGCAGCGCTTCCCTCGTAGACGCTTCACCGGGTGGCCTTCTGCCGGGTGATGAGCGTGAGGGCGGCGCTGACGGTGTCGGGGAGGGTGGTGAGGACTGGTACGCCGTGGCGGCGGGCGATGTAGATCAGGTAGCGGTTGCGCTGCGGGTCGGGGCAGTCGGGCGGGCAGCCGAGGACCGCGCGGCCGGTGGTCACGTCCAGTCCGAATTCGACTTCCCTGTCAAGTCAGCGTGTTGAGACTTCTGGCCGACGTGCGCCGTGCAGTCCCTCAAGGGCAATAAGGTCCGGTCGGGTCCGTACCGGACGGAGCCAGCACGGACCCACTGCACACTCCCTGCGCGTCGGCCGGGCAGACGACCCGGCACTGTGGACGATCAGCCCTCTTGCCGGGCCCCGAGCGATGAGTTGGGCCGAACGAGGTGAGGATCCCTGGCTCAGGCGTCGGGCGGTTGAGGTCGGCGGTAGCGGAGCGGGATGACGTTCGGGTCAGGGTGAGCCAGTTGCTCCCGGAGTTCCTGGTTCTCCAGGGTGAGCAGGTTGACGGCGCGAACCAGGGCAGGAACGTCCGCGCGGAGCTGCTTGAGTTCCCTGTTCTTGTTGGCGATCGTCTCCTTGAGCTTCACTACGGTCGCCCGCAGGCGGGCTTCCACGTCCGGGGTGGCGCCGCGTTCGCGTACGTGCTCGTAGAACTCGTTCTTCAGGTCCAGGTGGCGTTGAGTGAGCGCGTTTCGAGGCACTCCGGCTTCCTGGGCCAGGGCCACGATGGTCAGGGCGCCATTGGAGGTCTGCGGGGTGCCGTTCAGGATGCGCTCCATTGCGGCGCGGATGCGGTCGCGCTCGTCCAGGGCCGGGCTCATGCGCTCTCCAGCAGAGTGATTCGGGTGCGGTCGTGGGTGTCGGAGACGGCGCGGAGCCTAGCCGCGTTGGCCCGGAGGCGGTCGCCGACGGGCTGAGGCGAGGCGGAGGCGCGTACGTCGAGCGTGTTCGCGCGGAAGCGGAGAAGGGCCGCGTGCCGGTCGGTGCGCACGATGTTGCCGCAGCCGGGAACGCAGTGGTCCAGGCTCGGAGTGTCCTTGACCCCATCGCGGTGGCAGAGCGCCTTCTCGCGCTTGTAGTGACACAGCAGCAGGGCTTGGGGGTTGTTGAAGAGCATGGCGTCCTCGTTGTCGAGGAGTCGGCGGGCGGAGAGCGCGGTGATCGCGGTGCCGGCGAAGTGCGGGGCCCCAGCGGCGGTCTTGATCGCGTGACGGGCGGCAGGCCCGGACACGCCTGCGCCGGACTCAAGGTCGTCATGAAGGTCAGCGACGGTGTCCACGACTGCGCGGACCGTCTCCATATCGATGAGCTCGTGGATACCGTCGCGGCTACGTGAGGCGTAGCCCTCGGATACGAGCGCGGTGCGTAGGTGCCCGTATTGGAGGGCCAGGGCGACCAGGCCGCCGGGACGGCGGGCGATGTGCCAGGCCAATGACCTGCGGAAGCGGCCGGTGCCGATCGTGCCGTGGAGGTCGGGAGGAATGATCTCGCTGCTGAGTTCATGGGCGGTGGCCTCTGTGTTGGCCCAGGCGATGAAGTCCTCGATCCGGGAGGTGATGGTGTGGTGTGTGAGGGATCCGCTGCCCGGCCGCGTGGCGCGCAGGTCGTGAGCATGATGGTCGAACAGGAGATGTCCGTCCGGGACGATGCGCTCCAGGACGCGGATGGCGTTCACGACGGGGGTGATGGCGACCCAGGGGACATCGCGCTCCACGCCGGCGGATTGGTGATGGCCGTGCTCGTCGGTGGCGGTTTTGTACTCGTTGGCGCGGATGAGGTGCCGTCCCACCACCCCGTCGGCGCCCGGTTCCGGGGCGGGGCAGCAGCCGGTACGCAACCCGAGGACTTCCTGGGGGCGCATGCCGGTCAAGTACGCCGCGACCGTGAAAGAGGCTGTACCCAGGTGCCGCATCAGCGTGGCGGCCTCGGCGAAGTCGAGGCGTGCCCGCCATGGCTGTCCGTGGATCCGGCCGCGCACCGGAATCTCCAGGGGACATGGCCCGGGCCTCTCGGCCGCGATCGCAGCGAGCTGCTCACGTCGGGCGATCCGGTCGACCTGCGCGATGGACGCGCCGGTGATGGCCGCGATATAGGTCCGCGCGAGACGGCGCTTCCCGCCGCGTTCGGTGGTCGGCAGGGCTGATCCGGTGGCGAGGAGCCGGCCGATGTAGGCGTTCAGGACCTTGTTCCCTGCCGGGGTGGAGCGTTGGCGACGGGCCTTACGGGTCAGGCGCCGAGTCTCGGCCCATGCGGCGAGGATGTCGTCGGCGAAGTCGTCGACCATGCGCATGGCCCAGACGAGGAGTGGGCCCATGGTCTGCTCGGCCACGGGGTTGGTCTCGTTCTCCCCGCCCGATGAGCCGGCAGAGGCGGCCAGCAGGTAGTCGTCCGCGCCGAACTCGTCCCACGGTGGCCGTTCGATCCCGGCAGGGCGGGCGCTGAGCTGGTCGAAGGCCCACAGCCGCGTCAGCGCGCCGAGGATCACCAGGACATTGCGGCGACTGGTGTGCTTGGTGAGCAGGTGCTGGCCGTAGTCGTGGAGCACGGCGGAGGAACAGCCGCCCAACGTGATGACGCCGCGGTCGTTCAGCCACGCCGCCAGGTGCTTCCAGTGGCCGACCGTGTCGCGGATGTTCTCCGCGCTGATGCGGCCCCGCATCCGTACGGGGCGCTCGCGCAGGAAGGTGGGTCGGAGCTCGCCATTGATCAAGTTCCAGGCCAGCAGCCGCAGTTCGTCCTGGAACCTGGCCGGGCAGGTGGACCAGTGGATCGTCGGCCGTTTCGAGCTGGGGTTGGCGGTGAGCGGGGCCAGGGGCCAGATCGGTGCCGCGTAGACGGCATTGAGGTGCGCGTAAACCGGAACCACAAGGTGCGCGGAGACCACGGGAGAGGTGGGCGTGGGCAGAGGGAGCACGTAGGAGTCGAGGTCGACGGCGGCAGTCACTGGTCAAGCTCCCCGGTCAGAAGCGAGTTGATGAGGGTGCGGTCGGCGTCGGTGACCCGATCAAGAGCCTGCTCCCACACGCCGTCACCGACCTTGCGTTTGAGGTCCTCAAGGCGGTCGTAGGGCTCGCCCCAGTCGTCTGCCCAGGTCTTCGTCGGCAGGATGGAGCGGAGACTGGCCAGTGAGGCGTGCAGATGGACGAGCCGCGGGTGATGCCCGGGATGGACGTGGGCGTTCTCGCAGCCCAGACACATCAGGAACGACGCTCCACAGCCACCATCAGGTGCCGGATAGGGACTGTCGTCGAAGTCCCGGCAGTCCGCGGTCGCGGTCTCCACGTCCCCTGGGGTCGGTTCGTCGCGCAGTTCGGCCACGAGGACCGCCGCGCGGGCGCGGTCGGCCGCGTCCTCGGCACCGGCCGCGATGGTCTCGACGGCGTCCGCCTGGACCCGCCTGTCGACCAGGGCGTACTTGCTGTCGTGGGTGGCCTGGCTGTGTTGGGCCGGTTCACGGCGGTCCACCGCCGTCACCGTGCGTCGGCCCCGACGGAACGGCGAGCTGTCGAACCCTTCGGCCCGAGCCCAGTGCTGTGCGCTGCTCTTGTTGACGCCGAACCCGAACGGGCCGACGTTCGCCTGGCGGTCGCGGTCCGAGTGCGGTCGCTCCATGTGCCCGCGCCACACGACCAGGAGGTCTGTGCCAGGGGAGCGCGCGGCGACGGCGCCGCGGGCGAAGCGGGTGGCCTCCAGCGCCTGTGTGATCAGCCTGCCCCGGGATGCCGCCCCGTCGTCCGTGACGTTCCGCGTCTCGAAGGAGTAGCCGCCGCCACGGCGATGCTTCTGCACCGGAATGCGGTAGGTGGGATGGCCGTCCTCGCCCGGGTCCGGCGTCGCGCGCGGCACCCGGGCATGGTCAATCACGGACAAGTTCCAGCCGTACTCCGCCATCAGCAGCACCCCCAGCGCCGCCGCCTCCAGACGCGTCAGGAACAGCCGCTGCCACGTCGCCTTGGCACCGACTCCGCCGAAGGCCCGCTCATAGCGGCTGAGGATGGTGGATTGTCTGCCGCTCTTCTCGGTGTAGCGCGGCAGATCCCCGGTGCGGGCGAGGAGGTCCAGGCCCTCGCCGAGCAGCCAGTCAAGGCTCCCCTCTGCGAAGACACCCGCTCGCCATCGCTCCAGGTGACGGGCGTTCTCTCCGATCCGCAGCAGGGCCGCCCGGAACGTTCGCCGTGCTGCCGCCTTGACCAGGTCGAACTCGGCCTCCGAGTACGACTGCGTGCCGCTCTTGGGGACCTTGATGCGCTTGGCCAGTTCGTCGGCGACGGGCCCGCTCTGCAGACGTTCATCGTCCAGCAGCAGCCCGATGGTCGAGGCGTACGTGTTGTAGTCGCCCATCGTGCCGCCCAGGCTCGTCCGCCACCGTTTGACCAGGGCGCCCGTCAGTTCGTCGAGGTCGCGGGGCGGCGACTCCTGCTTCGATACAAACGTCGCGAAGCGGCTCAGCCGCTCCCAGTTCGCCTTGGACGAGCTGTGCCGACTCCAGTGCCCGGGGACACAGCGGGCGGCGAACAGGACGGCGAGCGAGTGCTGCATCGACTCGGCGACGGGCAGGGCGGAGAAGTCGTAGACCTTGGCCTGGTTGCGCTTGTTGTAGTGCCGCACCACCAGGCCGTCGACCGCCAGTGGCTCGGGGCGTACATGATCCGCCGGCGGGAGGGAGGCCCGGCGGCCGCGCCCGCTCATGCTGTACCGGTCTTCGCGGGCAGCAGCCGCTCGTCGATGTCCTGGATCCCCTCGGACTCCCGGGCGACGCGGGCGAACACCGCATCCAGCGCCGGCATCGGGGCCTCGTCCGGGTCATCGTCGGCCGAGGCGAGCATCGCCCGCAACTGCAGGTCGGCGACGGGCGCGAGGTAGTGCTTGACCGTGGTCTCCCGCGAGGAATGACCCAACAGGTTCTGCACCATGAACCACGGGTCACCGTAGAGCAGTTGGAAGTCTCGTCGCTCCTCCGGCGTCAAGCCGAACCGCTCGTCCATCAGGTAGTTCAGGACAACCAGCATGAACAGGGCGAAAGAATGGCGTGCGGAGTGGGGCGTGGCGTACGGCGCGTATACCTGGTGCGGGTCACGACGCAGGTGCTCGGGCGGGGTCAGCACCCGCTCGCACCGCTGGTTCGCCGCCCGGAAGACCCCCTCCCACGAATGCGGATGAAACGGCAACCCTCGCTCGTTTAGCCACAACCACAGCGGCTCCGGACCGTGCGGTCCTTCCTCGAACAGCAGCGTCCGCTCCCGCCACGTCAGCTTGTTCAGCTCCCGCTCGCCGACCACACCGTTGCGGTCGCACCAGCGGACCTTCGGCTTCAACCCGCGGGTGACCTCGATCAGCATGCGCATCTCGGGCAGCCGATCATAGCGGCCGGCCCGCTGGGCCTTGCGCACCGCCCAAGCCCGTGAGGACGCTGCGTACGACTCGATCTCACCGACCGCGTCCGACGCCACGTAGTAGGTCCGCGCCTTCTTCGACCGCGTTACCTGCGCCGCGACCTTCCCCCGGTAATAGCGGCCTCCACCCAGACGCCGCTTGGGGATCTCAAACAAGAGCAGGGATCCGGCCTCCGATAGCCGGAGCCCCGACGAGGTCAGCGTCCGCACGAACGCGACGTTGCGGTCCTCCAGGCGCCCCACCCACCCGGCTTCCGGAACCCCTTCCCGGGTGTGTCCTCGCAGCCCAACGTCGATCCAGCGGCGCCAGGTACGCGGCGTCAGCCAGTGCACGTTGCTCGGCCCGGCGCCGTCACCTCGACCATTCGAGCTGTAGCGCATCGCCACCGGGTCGTACGGCAGATGCCCTTCCCGCTTGGCCCATCCGTACAGGCTCGCGAAGGCCGCCAACTCCCGATGCCACTTGGCGTCCCCAATCCGCTCCGGGTTTGCCTCGGCCTCCCGCCGCCATTGCTCGTAGTCGTACAGGTCCTTCGGGGACACGTCCGTCCATCGACGGCTCCGACTCCATAAAGCGGTGAGGAGCAGCGTGATGTCCGTGGCGTAGTTCCGCTGGGACTCATCCGTGTACCCGCGGAAGATCTGCGACTGGCCATACAGGCTCAGGAGCGCGTCGACCTCGTGGTCCGGCGACAAGAAGATCGCGTCTCCGGCCCGGACTCCCGCCTCATCCTCGCGCGCGGCCAGGTCGCCCCAGCCCTTGATCAGCGCGCTTCGTACGCCGCCTCGCATCGCATTCTGCGGAACCCAAAACACGCGCCAACTCACCGTGGTTGCACCCCTCTTGAACGGCTTCAACACGCCAATTCAATAGGGAACTCGACGTTGGTCGTCATGCCGGGCATGGTCCGCAGGTCGCGGGGGATCCAGAAGAGGATCGCGGTCGCGTTCTGGCGGGCGGTGGTCTCCCAGTCGACCTGGTCCTCGTAGCGGGCGGCGCGCTGTCCGTTGCGGGACTCGGGGGACAGGACGGTCAGCGGCGTCTCGCTGTTCCACTGGGCGGTGAGGGTGTCGAGGGCGGCGGGCCGCCAGGACGGGGCGGGGGCGCTGCGGTCCGGGGTGGGGCCGGCGAGGAAGACGGACGGGCTGCCGGAGGCCGGGAGGGGTTCGCGGGCCATGACAAGGCGTGTGGTCATCGGGTGTCTCCGTTCTGCGCGGTGGCGCGGGCGGTGTGCTGCGGGGTCCAGGGCAGGGGCAGTCCGTCGCCGTCCTCGCGGGGGACGACGTGGACGTGGAGATGGAGAACGGATTGAGTTGCCGCGTCTCCCTTCGACGTGATCAGGTTCGCGGCCGGGAGGCCGGCCATCAGCTCGGCGGCCCGGCGCATCACGGCGGCGGTCACGTCCGGGTCGGTGCCGGCGTCCTGGACGTGGACGCGGGGCAGGACGAAGACGTGCCCGTCGTTCACGCCGCCGCTGCGCGGGCGGATCGCGAGGGCGTCGGGCCACTGGCGGACGATGAGGGCCGGGGCCTGTCCGGCGGCGATGGCGCAGAAGACGCAGGTGCTCATGGCGGACTCCCTTGTCGGGTTGGTCACTGGTGAGGAGCGAGCGGGAATGGCGGAGCGCCGTGCGCGGCCGGGAAGGTCGTGCGCGGCGCTCCGGGTGGTTCTGCCTCAGGGGGTGGGGGTCACGGCCGCGTTGATGATGTCTGCGTGGTCGAAGGCCAGTTGTTCGGGCAGGGCGTTCAGGGGCCACCAGCGGGCGTTGCGGGCGTCGTCCCCGGCGGTGACCGGGGTGCCGTCGGGGACGGTGACCATGTAGGCGAAGGTGATGTACCGGCCGCGGGGGTCACGGCCGGGCTGGTCCCAGGCGCCGATCTGGTGCAGGTCGCCGACGTTCACGTGGACACCGGTCTCTTCGGCCAGTTCGCGGGCGCCGGCCGTGTGGGGGGCTTCCGCGTCGTCCAGGTGTCCGCCCGGAAGGGCCCAGGCCCCTTCGAAGGGGGGCCGGCCGCGCTCGATGAGCAGGACGTTGCCGCCGGGGGTCAGGGCGACCACGTCCGCGGTGTAGCGGATGGTTGCGGACGTGGTCGTGTTCTCGGTCATGCTCACCTCTCGGTCGGGCGGGCGGTGTCGGCATTCCGGTAGCGCTTGGTCTGCCGCAGGATCTGGTTGCGCTTGACGTCCAGGGCTTCGGCGATGTCCTGCTGGGCGCCGTGGTAGCTGCTCTGCAGGCGGTCGATCTCCTGCCAGAAATCGGTCTCGACGCGGTCGTGCTCTTCGTCGCGGCGCTGGCTGGCCTGGGCGACCAGGTCCCGCAGTTCGGCGCGGGCCTGCTCATCGGGTCGGGGGGACATGGCTTGCTCCAGGTGGGATACGAGGGACGATGTCTCTGCCCCCCGCTCCGTTTGGAGCGGGATGGGAGGCCCGGGGCGGCCGGTGAGTTTGGCGACCTGGCGGCCGCCCCGGGGCGGAACTACCAGACCCGGCCGTTGTGGGTGGACGTCTTGAGGTCCAGGTGACCGGCCCCGCGCACCCGGATGTTGCCGTTGTGGGTGCGGGCGGCGAGCTTGCCGGAGGCGGCCGGGGTGGCGCTGATGGTCACGTCGCCGTTGTGGGTCCGGGCGGAACCGCGGCGGCCGTTGTAGGCGCCGACGGTGATCGAGCCGTTGTGCGTGGACGCCTCCAGCTCCGTCTCGACGGTGTCGATGAGGACCGAGCCGTTGTGGGTCTCCGCCTCCAGGACCTTCACGCCGCCCGCCTGCAGCGAGCCGTTGCGGGCGTCGAAGCGGATCGCTTCCAGGTCGCCGCGCACGGTCGTCTCGGCGTTCTTCGTGCTCACCGCGAGCGAGGACCCGGCGGGGAGGATGACGTCGACGGCGATCGTGCCGGTCCCGGCGCCGACCTTGGCGCCCCGCTCGGCGACGACCTGGCCGCCTGCGACGAGGCGCTGACCGCCGACCCAGATGTCACCGCCGCTGATGGTCACGCCGGTCATCGAGCCGGTGCTGACCACGCTGCCGCCGTTGAAGCTGATGGTGGAGCCGCCGACCTGCATGACGTTGGTGCCTCCCATCCCGCCGACCATGTCGTCGGGGACGGAGACGGTGAGGGTGTTGCCGTGCGCGGTGAACTTCGTGTTGTTCACCGCGTCGGCGACCGCGCCCTCGGTGGCGGTGGTGTGCACCCGGACCCGGCCGTAAACGGCCTTGGGGTCGACGGTGACGTTGACCGCGCCGTTGGACACCGACAGGTCCAGCTCGGTGGCTCCGGCGGTGGTCATGATGTGGATCTTCTCGCTGCTCAAGGCTGCTCCTTGGTCGGAGAGTGCGGGAGCCGGGCGACCCCCGCACAACTGATAATGCATCCTCACAAGATGCATTTCAAGCGTTTGGCATCTTCTGAGGATGCCTTTTCTGTTTGTGCAGACCAGACGGCCGCGGCCGGGGGCGCGGGCCGTCGGCGGCACGGCTCACCGGTCTCCGCCTCCGGCCGGCGGCCGGTCGGCGAGGACCAGGAGCTCCGCGGCGAGGTCCGGCGCGGACAGGACGGTGCGCAGGATCGAGGTGATCCCGGACCGCTCGATGGCGTTGAGGCGGTCCCACACGGCGTGGGCGTCACCGTGGACGCCGATGGCCTTGAGGTAGTCGGCCTCCGTAGTGGCGGTGTGCTCAGCACCGCACCGGCCGCACCGGAAAACCGCCTGGTCCCAGCCGCACGCAGGGGTCTTGGTGCTCATCCGCTGATCCCCTCCAGGTCCTGCGCCTCGAGGTCGGCGCGGTCCTCGGGGTCGTCGTCCTGGTCGTCGCCGTTCGGGCCGTGGACGGTGCAGACGATGTCTTCGTCGTCGTCCAAGTCGCCGTTGAGCGCGCGGAACAGGCAGGTGACGCTGTAGGCGGGCACCCACGCGTAGCCGGTGCACTCGTCGTCGTGCGGGCACGGCACCATCACGTCGAACCCGACGTCGCCCTCGCCGTCCACGTCGGTGCGCAGGGCGAGGGTGAGGTACATCTGACCGAGGCGGATCTCCGCGACGCGGTCGCCACCGGCGACGTTCGAGCCGGGCTTCCACCGCCACAGCGGCAGGATCTCCTCGCCAAAGGTCCGGCGTACGAGGTTCAGTTCGCCCAGGCCGTCGCTGCCGTCCAGCCCGAGGTCGGCCTGCCGCGTCCCGCTCAGGCGCTCCAGGAACGGCAGCAGCCGGAAGAGGCTGTCGGAGAAGACGACCTCGTCGAAGCCCTCCGCCTTGAGGGTCCGGTGCGAGTCGACCATGGCCTGGCGCTGCTTGACGACCACACTCTCCGGCACCGTGCGGTTGGCCGGCCTCGGTCCCTGCCGCTCGATGCAGACGCTGCCGGGCGTGGTGACCATGACCGCGACGGGCAGCATGTTGTGCCGCCTGGCGGCGGCGGCCAGGGGCTCCCTGGCGGACCTGATGACATTGGTCGCGTCGACGACGGTGAACAGCCGGCGGCGCATCCTCGCCTCCAGGAGCAGGTGCAGGGCGGCGACCGCATCGCCGGTCGCGTCCTGGTCACCCGCGTCGTCGCTGACGACCTCGCGCAGTGCGTCCAGGGACAGGACCTGCGAGGCGGGCCAAGTGCGCGCGATCGTGGACTTCCCGGCGCCGGACGGGCCGATGAGGACCACGAGGCTGTGCGCGGGCATCTCCGGGTAGATCAGCTCGGTCATGTGAGATCTCCTTGCGGGTGAGGGTGTTTCTGGGTTGAGGGGCCACTGCGACCGCCCCGGCCCCGGCGGGTGCGGGACCGGGGCGGCACAGAGTGCGCTCAACTCAGCGGCGGTCCCGAAGAATGGGTGTTGGCGATCACTGGCCCTCGCGGGGTGTCCCGGGACCAGCGGGTGTAGTCGATCGCGCTGGACACGTAGCTCGTGCTCATCAGGCTTCCGGCGTTGTCGATGCGGTCCCGCAGCTCTTCCAGGTGCCGGTCCGCCCGTGCGAGCTGGTCAAGGAGCCATCGCGCGTCGTCCGGTGTGAGCCGATCCGGGCGGGCCTGAAGCTCGGCAATCCGGGCTCGCTGCTCGGAGATGTAGTGGTCACCATCCGGCGTCATCGCGGCATCGGCGGTACAGCGGATGCTCCCGGGCTTGGGTTCGGTCATGCGAGATCTCTCCTTGCGGGTGAGGGCGCCGGGCAGTGCGGATGAGGCACTGCCCGGCGTGGCCGGTGAGCGAGGCGGGCACTCCTTGCGCGGCGGGTTCGTCGCCTTCTTGCCCGCCATCAGCTGTCTCCCTGCGGGTAAAGGGCGCGGGCAGCCCAGATCAGGCGCATCCCGGCGTTGTCGGTGATCAGGGCGGCAGCTTCGTGGAGCGGGCACGAGGCGTCGCCGTCGCGGTCGGGCTCGATCTGCTCGGCACGGCGCGCGGCGACGGTGACCAGCTGCGCCAGGGCCGCGATGAACCCGCCGGGCGGGTCGGTGTCCTCGATGAGCTCGCGCAGGATCGCGGCGAGCTCCTCCTGGTCGATGTCGTCGGCGCTGAGGTCGTCCTCGATCTGCTGGAGAGCAAACGAGGCGATGCAGACGGCAGCCCGTACGCGTTCGATGCGGGTGCGGTCACCGGCGGGCGCCGGGGCGGGTGGTGAGCCAGACGGTGACGGCTGCGGCGCCGACGCCGATCGCGCGGTGCAGTGCGGCGTCCAGCTCCATCCACGCGCTGCCGGGCCCGGTGAGCTCCGAGGTGGCCTTGCCGTCGTCGTCGACACGGGCGGCCTTGCAGTGCTCGATGTAGCCCGTCTTCTTGGTCTTCTTCGCCAGCCACAGCAGCAGCGCGCCGCGGTCGATCGCCGCGTGTGTCCCGGCGTTGATGGCCGCGCCGGCGAGCAGCGCGGTCGGTGTGACGCGGTAGCCGAACGCGCGGGTGATCGCGATGGTCGCCCCGAGCTGCACGGCGGTGTATGAGGCGACGTGGCAGGCGACTGCACGCCTGCCGAGGGTGCTGGTGGTCATGGTCGGGCGGGTGGAGTCCGGGGCGGCGGGGGAGCCGTCGCCGTGGACCAGGTCGTCGCCGTACAACCTCTTCCGCGAAGCCGTCTTCGATCCCTGGACCCAGTGGTCACAGGCAGGGTGCAGCTCTCCGAACGTCGCCAGGAGGGCGCCGAAGAGGGCCAGGCGCTCGGTGGTGAGGGGCAGACGAGGCATGCTGGGGTTCTCCTGATCGCGAAATCTCGGGTGGAGGGAGCGGGGCGCCGGCCTCTTGCCGATGCTGCGGCGCCTTTGATCCCGCCCCGGCCGGGCCGGCCGGGGCGGGATCACGTTCACGCGGCCAGGCGGTGTGCGGCCGGGGCCGGGGGAGCGGTGTAGCTGCTGGGGTCCGCGGGCGTGCCGTCGTGGCACTCCAAGCAGCTCTTCAGGGAGGTCGGAAGCACGAAGAAGTACCGTCGGCGGCAGGTGCCACAGGTCTGTCTGGCAGCCATCGCCCGGTCGAGCGCGAACTCCTTGGCGAGGGTCATCGGCCGCACCGGCCGGGCCTTCGCGATCTCGTACAGCAGGCCGTTCTTCGGGCCGCGGGTCTCGACCTCGGCGACCGGGTCCTGGCCGCCGGGACGCAGACCCATAGCCCTGAGCTGGCGTTTGGTCGCGTATCCCAGGGGCGCGCACAGGCGCTTGAACACCGGGATCGTCGTCTCGGGGACGTCCGGGACGCAACGGTCGGCGTCGTCCTGGCCGGCCATCACCGGCTCCCGGTATCGGACGGACGGCGCTGACGCAGCGGACAGCGGGGGCCGGGGGCGGCGGGGCGAGGGAGGCCGGTCCTGCGGCGTGGCCGGGGGATGAGCACGGTGAACCCTCCGAGTCGGGACGGGACAGTGGCTGACACGTACAGGCGCCCGCCGTCCCCGGGACGGGGGTGGCGGGCGGGGATGCGCTGAGCCCGGTCGGCCTGCCGGGTCACCGGAACCGTCCGCCCGGTGCGGTGCGGGCGGCGGTGCCGGTGGCCGGGCAGGGCGGTCGGAGCTGGGGTCAGAGGGCAGTGGAGAGGACGCCGAGGACGAGGGCGGCCGCGCTGCCGAGGACGAGGGCGGCGCTGCCGGAGGCCCAGAAGGGGCGGCCCATGCCCTTGGGGTCGCGGAGGTCGCTCAGCCCGTCGGCGATGCGCGCGTGCATGGCGGTCAGCGGGGGGAGGGTGGCGTACCAGCGGCCGAGGCGGTCGACCTCGCCGGCGGCTTCGTCGTCGGGTATGTGTCCGCCGTGGAGCGTGAGGCGGTGGGCGTTGCCTTCGGCGGCCAGGTCGGCGAGGTTCAGGACGACGGGGCTGGTGGTGCGGCAGACGGTGCAGCGGTAGCGGTAGCGGCGCACGGGGTGTCGGTCTCCTGGGGGCGGGTGGTGTTTCCGGCAGGGAACGGCGACGCCCCGCCCGGGTGTCCGGGCGGGGCGCGATGTCGAGCGGGGGTTTTGGTGGTGTTCTCCGCGTTCTGGGCGGAGGGGGTGGTCAGTTGTTGATCTGCCTGCGGAGCTCCGCGGCGAGGCGGAGGATCTCGTGGGCCATGTCGGTGATCGTCTGGAGCTGCCTGTCGATGTCGGCCGGGTCCGCTCCGGTGAACGAGAACGAGCGGCCGTCGTCGCTGCCCGGCTGCGGGCCGGTGAACGAGAACGACCGGTCGTCGCGGTTCGGTTCGGGGTTGGTGAACGAGAACGACACGGGCAGCTCCAGCCGGGTCAGATGTTCATGTGGTGGGCGCGCCGGATGGCGGCCTCCCACACGCTACGCACCTGTGCTCCGGTGTGGGAGTCGTTCCAGGAGGGGATCGACTGCCACTGGTTGCCGTGCTGGCGGCGGGCCTCGTCCAGGAGGAGGTTCCCGGCGTCGCGGTAGGCGGTGGTGCGGGCGCCGGCCGCGGCGCGCAGGGCGCCGATGGAGCAGCGGGCGCCTTCGGGGTGGATGAGGGTGCGTCTGGCCCAGCCGTGGGTGTAGAGGAACGTGAGCGCGTCGGTGAGGGTGTTCTCGACCGGTCCGGTCAGGCGCACCTGTGGGGCGGCGGTGAGGTGGAGGGGCACCTGTGCCGGAGCTGCGGGGGTCACGGCGGCGGGTTCCGGTGTGGGGTCGAGGAGTTGGAACGCCTTCGCGTACAAGTCGGTGTCGAGGGGGGTGAAGTCGGTGTCGGTGCGGGTGTTCATGCTGCTCTCCACAGGCCGTTCTCGTTGGTGACCTCGTCCCGCTTCTTCAGCTCGGACAGGCGCGGCTTGATGTTCTTGGCGGAGGTGCCGAGTTTTCGGGCGATGGTCTCGGCGGTCATGGGGAGGGATTGCTCCCGCAGGAGTTCGAGGATGCGCGGTTTGATCAGCTCCTGTCCGTCAGGCGGCCCGCCGGGTCCGGCAGGTCCGGCGGTCTGGTGGGGGCCGCCGGGGTTGTGGTGGGGCTGCTGCTGCGGGGAGGGGGCGCCCTGTGCTGCGGCGAGGAGGTCGGCGAGGCTGCCGACCAGGTTCTTGCCGCGCTTGTCGACCATCGGCGTCTGGGCGACCGCGTCGCGCTCGCGCCAGGCGTCGCAGTCCTCGATCCCGACCGGCGGCTCGCCTCCGGCGAGGGAGACGGGCGGCACGTCCAGGTGCAGGGAGCGGAACTGCACGGCCTGGGAGCCGGGGGTGAGGAGGTAGCCCAGGCCGAAGGTGCCGTCCTCGGGAGCGGCGGCGGCCTCGGTGGCCAGGCCGCTCATGTCCCGGTTGCTGACCTTGGCGTACTGGCCCGGCCACTGCGAGGGGATCATCGACAGGTCGAGGCCCTCCGCGCCCTCCACCGCGTTCGCCCCGACCAGCGATCCCTGGCCCTTGGCGCACCGCAGGAACACCGCGCCACCACCGATCAGCAGCTGTGAGCGGATCACGGTGGAGTTGCCGAGGTCTTCGGCCAGCGGGGTCTGGGTGGCCAGGACCACGCCGATGCCCCGCTTGAGGGAGCGGCGGGTCAGCTGTTCCACGATCGCCTTGGCCTCCAGGTGGTACGGGGAGGAGGCCGACAGCAGCATGTGCGCTTCGTCGATGACGACCAGGACCAGCGGGTCGGTGAACGGGAAGGCGGGGGAGCGGTAGCGGGCTTCGCGGTCGAGCATCATCGCGTAGGCCAGGCGCAGCGCGCCCATCGCCTCGTCCAGGCCGTCCCCGAGGTAGGCCGAGAGCGAGGCGCCGGCGATGGTCCCGGCCTGCGGGGAGGCGAGGATCACCGCGATGCCGGAGCGGTGGGCGGAGAGCAGGATCTGCTCCAGCAGCCCCGACTTGCCCGAGCGCGAGCCGCCGACGAGGTAGAGGTGGCGGGCGCCGGACCCGGGCTGCGCCAGCGGCAGGAGCGCGGCCCGGCCGTCGACGTAGGTGCCGGCGCGGACGTAGCCGCGGGAGTCCATCGACAGCTCGTCCAGGACCGAGGAGAGCATCGTGCCGTGCATCAGCGCGTGCTCCCGCATCACCCGGATCCCCATCTGCGACGGCTTGTCGCCGGGGGCCAGGGCGATCTGGATCGTCTCCAGGTCCAAGTTGCCCGCGAGGTCCTGGAGGTTGACGGTGCCGATCGCCCGGCGGTCGCGGGTGGCGATGCCCTCCCAGTCCAGCGGCCCGTCGTAGCGGGTGACGGTCAGGGTGGTGCCGGGCATCGCGCCCTCCGGGACGCCGACGTACGCGGCCCACAGCTCCTCGGGCGTCGTGGGAGTACCGGCCGTGATCTGCGGCTGCGCCGCCGGTGCCGTCAGCTGCACGGTGACGGGCAGCGCGTTCGGCGCGAAGTGCTTGGGGTCGCCCAGCTCCACCTGGGAGATGGGCACCCGGTAGACGGCGGCGATGTCGCCTTCCCGGACCTTCACCTGCTGCCCGGGGGGCAGCGTGATGATCCCGGTGAACGCCACGTGGCCGCCGTCGCCCTGGAGGACGAGCTGCTCCAGGGCGGCGCCGGGCTGGATGAGCTTGCGGCCCTCGGTCTGGGTGGGGCCGGAGATGAACTCCGCCCAGAAGGCTGCGATCACCTGCTCCTGCGAGGTGAGCCCCGCTCCCGTGCCCGCGCCCTGGGTGGTGGTCGCGGGCGTGAGCGCGGCGGTGGGGGTGTGTCCGGTGAGGTTGCGGTGGTGGGCGAGGGCGGCCGCCCCGGCCGGGGCGGCGAGCCCGAGGGCGATCAGCGGGTTCCCGCCCGCGGCGAGGACCTCGCCGGCGGCGATGCCGCAGCCGGTGGTGGTGAGCCCGCACGCGATCAGGGACCGCAGAGCCGGGGCGGAGGCGCCGACGGCCCACGCTCCGGCTCCGGCCGCCGCGGCGGCGAGGGCGGACCAGGGGCCGGCCACGAGTGGCACCACCGCGAGCGCGGCGGGCGCGTACTGAACGAACTGAGCTCGGGTCGGCCCCATGATCCTTCGTTCTCCTTACTGCTGGGCGTAGAAGCCGGCTTCGGCCATGTCGACGGGGGAGGAGTCGACCGCGTCGGCGATGCCGCCGTGGTCGTTCTCGGTGGTGGTCTTCGCGTCGTCGGCGGCAGCGGAGGCGCTGTCGGCGGCGGAGGTGTAGGCGCCGGCCGCGTCCTTGACGCCGGTCATGGTCAGCGCGGCGTCGGCGAACTCAGCGGTGGTCGCGTCGTCGACGGCCAGCGCCTTCATCGTTTCGGAGGCGTCGAGCATCTGCTCGGCGGCGTCGTCGACGTCGGAGGCGAGGGTGGTGACGGTCTGGGCGTGGGCGTGGACCTTGTGGGTGAGCCAGGCCAGCTTGGTGCGCAGGGCCGCGTAGTTCGCGGCGTCCTTCAGGGTCTCGGTGGCGCTCATGGGGGCCTCTCCTGCTCTCTTCAGCGGTGGTTGTAGAAGTCGCGTTCGGCGGGCTTGGTCAGGGGGGAGTCGGCGACGGCCCTGAAGATCGGCCCGTGGCGGAGCTCCGCGTTCGCGGACGCGGTGCGGCATGCCTCCTCGCCGCCCTGGATCTTGTCGTGGACGTCCTTGGCTGCGGCGGCCTGGAGGTCGAGCTGCTCCTTGAGCAGCTCGCACTTGCCGATGAGGTTCGATCCGACGCCCTTCGCGGTGATCTCGGCGATGAGTCCGTCGCAGTCCGTGGCCAGCTCCGTGGACTCGTCCATGAGTTCCAGGGCGGTGTCGGTGCTGGCCTGGCACAGGGTGGCCGAGCCTTCGGCGAGGTCGATGACCTGGGTGAGGGTCATGACCTCACCGCCGCTGTAGGTACGGGACTTGCCCGCGGCGGTCGTGACGTGAACGCCCTTGTCGTCGACGGTCGCGGAGTGCGGAACGGGCGGGTTGGGCTGCATCGCGGGGTCCTTCCGGATGTGGTCGGGCAGCTTGACGGTGCGGGGCCGCGGAATGGTGCCGGGGGGCGGGACCGCGGATCCCGGCGGAACCGTCGGCGGCGGCGGGGGTGCGGACGGCGGGGTCGTCGGCGGCGGAGGTGCGGACGGCGGGGTCGTCGGCGGCGGAGGTGCGGACGGCGGAGGGGGCGTTGCCGTCGGCGGGGTCGGCGGAGTCGTCGGGGGTGGGGGCGCCGTCGGGGGTGGGGGCGCCGTCGGGGGAACCGTCGAGGACGGAGACCCTGCGGGCGGCGTTGCCGCAGAAGGCTTGCCGGACGTGGAAACGGAAGGCTTGGCGGTCGGCTTCTTGAGGTAGGCCGAACGCCATCCGTCGCGCAGGCCACCGGCCATATGTGCGCCCGCCAGCAGACCGTAATGCGTTTTCGCCGCGACGTTGTACGGGGCGTTCCTGAATGTGTCCGGAGCCCGGGTCGGCTTCCATTTCTCCTTTGTTTTAGCGGGGGGTTTCTTGATTCCCGCCTGCTCGTATTTCCCGTTTGTTTTCTCCACGCCGAACAGGTAGCTGATGGCGAGGAGTACCAGGAGTTCCATGACCCTCCCTTCTGTGACTGTGTGTGGTTGTGGTCGGTTACCGGTTACCGGTTACAGCCCCCAGAGCCACGCCGAACCCCCCGCTGGAGGGTCCGAATCAGGGTTCTGGGGGCCTGTAACCGGTAACCGGTAACCGAGTCTGCTCACTCAGCGCGACGACGAACCGATGTTGTTCACGGTCGTGTTCGCCGTGTTGAACACCGACTCCAGCGTGGTGCGGATCTCCTCACTGAACGGCGTGTACGGCAGGAAGATCCCGGAGACGATCAGCATGATGCAGACCATCATCTGCTTTCCCTTCGTCTTCTTGAAGGTGAAGAACAGGGCCCAGCAGAACAGGGCGAGAGCGAAGAACTGGAGCGTCATTTCATGCACCCTTCTCGAAGGTGAATCCCTTGTCGTTCATGGGGGTTACCGCACCCGAACCGGAGGGCGCGGAAAGCTTCTTGTAGGCGATGAATCCGCCGCCTCCGACAAGCGCCACCCACAGCCACGGGCTGGAGGTGATGCCGCCGCCGGCACTGCCACCGGAGGACTTCTGGGCCCTGGCGGCCGTCCCGCTGAAGACCGGGGCGTCGCACTCGGGGATCCTCGCGATGTCGTACGAGGCCGCCTTGGCGACCGCCGCCGCACGCTGCTTCATGCACTCGCGGTAGACGGTCATCTCCCGCTCGTACACGACCTTGGCGGTGGCCTCCGCGGTCTGCGCCCGCTGCTTGTCGGCCTCCGCTTCGACCAGGGCGTTCGCGGCGCTCTCCTGGGCGCGCGCACGCTCCTGGGCGGCCTGCTCGTTCTGCATGCTGGTGACGGTGATGACCGTGCCGCACACGGCGACAACGGCGAGCGTGCCGCACACGGCGAGCGCCGCAGTGTTGCGGCGCATCCCGCCGACCGCAGTGGAAAGACGCGAGGTCGCGGGCTTCTCCGGCTTATCCGGAGTCGGGGGCGTCGGAGGGGTTGGGGGGTTCATGAGGTTGAACTCCTTGTCCCAGTCGATTCCGGACATGGGCGGCTGACTCCTTTTCGATGTGGAAAGGGGGTTCTGACCAGGGGGAACGTGCTGTACCGGCCGGGTGACTGCTTCCGGCAGTCGCAACGAGGGCCAGCCCGATTCACGCGGGCTGGCCCTCACTGGTGTGTGCCGGACGGGTGGGTCAGGTGAGGTACTTGTCGGCGTCCTCGGGCCGCAGCAGGCCGGACTCCTTCAGCAGCCGGACGGCCCTGGGCTGGTTGACCGAGAGGTCGGTACGGACCCGGTAGAGGGTGACGAACCCGTCCTCGTCCCGCGGGAGTTCCTGTACGAGCGGGAGGAGTTCGGCGTCCGTCCGGGCGGGCGTACCGGGTCGGTCCGTACCGCCTGTACGGCCCGCACCGTTCGTTCCGGTTGCACGGGAGGAGGCGGTGGCCGTACCTGTACGGCCACCCTGTACGGCGTCACGGCCGGGCTGTGTACGGACGCTGACCGTGCCGGTGCGGTCCTGTACGGCCGCGTGAGCCGCACCGGTACGCCCCCGGGGCGCCGTACCTGTGCGCGCCGCCCCGTCCGGGGTGGTGTGCACGCCGTATGTACGGTCGCTGTACGGCCTGGTCAGCGCCCCTTCGCCCCCGTCGTGGTGCGAGGGGTGCGAGAGGGCATGTGCCGGGTCCGTACCGTCGTGTCCGGTGCCCGTACCGTCCGCTCGTCCGTCGCTGTTCGCGGCGTACAGACCGTCGTGAGCGGGCTGCGTACGGCCGGACGTCGCACTGTCCGTACCGTCCGCCCGGCGGTGCGTACCTGTACGGGCGTGCGTTCCGCTTCCGCCGTCCGTACCGGTACGGCCCGGCGTACCGGTGGCCGTTGCGGACGGTGCGTCCGTACCGCCGTGGCCGTCCGTACTGTCGTCGTGCATGAGGGTGTGGACGCGCCAGATGACGGCCACGAAGATCAGGACGACGAAGGTGGTGAGCTGCCACGGAGCCGCTCCGCCCTCGGGGACGAGGTGCGCCTGCTCGGAGAGGTGGAAGACGACGTTGGCCGACGCCATCAGCAGCAGCGCCGGCGCGATGTCCCGCTTGGTGCGGAACGCGGTGACGCAGTAGACGTCGATGCTGACCGGCAGGAGCGGGGCGACGTACTCGTTGATGCCGACCATGCGGGCGAGTTCGTACTCGCCGGAGGCGGCGAGGCCGACGCCGGCGGCCAGCGCGACCCACGGCGCCATCTTCCACAGTTTGCCGCCGAGGTTCTGGCGCCGGCCGCGCCACTTCGAGGCGGACTTCTTGGCCTCGCGGGCCTCGTTCAGCAGCCGGCGGGCGCGGGCCTCGTCGGCCTGCGCCCGGTCTGTGATGCCCTTGGCCTTGCGCTCGGCCTCGGCGGTGATGCGCTCGGCCTGCTTCTGGGCGGCCTCGCGCAGCTCCTGGGCGACGGTGGTGGCCTCGGTCCGCAGCTTCTCGCGCTGCTTGTCGCACGCCGTCTTCAGCCCGGCGAGCTCCTCGGCCAGGGCCTGGCGCTTGGCGGCGGCCTCGGTATCGAACTTCTCACCGAGCTCGCGCAGCTCGGCGCGCAGTTCGGCGCGGGCCGTCTCCGCCTCGGCGCTCACGGCGGCGACGTGGGCGTCGGCCTCGCGGCGCCGCACGGCGGCGGCCTCGACCGCGTCCGCGTACAGCGCCTCCGCCTCGGTGCGCCGGGCGTCGTACTGCTCGGCGGCGGACTTGGCGAGCTGGGCGTGGCGCTCGCGGGCCTGGTCGACCTCCTTCTGCGTAGCGGCGAGCAGGTCGTCGGCCTCCTCGCGGGCGCGGGCGAGGATCTGTCCGGCCTCGGTGCGGCGGGTGGCAACCAGGGCGGCGATCTCGGTGAGGTCGGCCTCGGCCAGGCGCCGCAGCTCGGCGACCGCGGTCGAGGTGGCCTGGTGGTCGGCGCCGGCCAGCTCGGTCAGCTCCACCACCTGCGCCCGCGCCCGGGCGAGGAGCTGGTCGGCGCGGGTACGGGCCTCGGTCAGGAGCCGGTCGGCTTCGCCACGCAACTTCTGCGCCTCCGCGCGCAAAGTCTCGGCCTCGGTGGTGGCCGCCGCCCGCTGGGCGGTGACCTCTTCCTGGGCACCGGCGGTGACGGCCTCGGCGCGGGTGTGCGCGGCGGCCAGGAGGACGGTGGTCTGCTCGTGGGTGTCGGCGACGGTGCGCGCCGCCTGTTCCTCGGCCTGCGTCTGGAGGACGAGGGCCTGTTCGCGGGCGGTGTCGATGATGTCGGCGGCCCGGTCGCGGGCGTCCGCGACCCTGGCCAGCACCGCCCAGTCCGTCTCCAGCACCGTCTCCTTCTCCGAGACGGTCCCCGGCTCGGGGGCCGGGGCCGGGGCAGGCAGGGTGGAGGCGGCGGGCTGCGCGACCGTCGTGGTCGGCTTCTTGGTGCGGGCGGTGGCCCTCTTGGTCCGGGTTCGAGTGGCGGCCACGCCGCCTCCTTCCAGGTCGGGTGCCGCCCCAGCATTCCCGGGGCGGCGGTGGTACGGGGTGGGTGAATGAGCCACGCGGGTTGGGCAGCTCCGGCGGCCTGTCCGGGGCTCCCGCCGGGCGGGCGTGGTCCCGGATTCCGCCGTCGGGTGCCGGGTGGGCGGGGCCGGGTCAGTCGCGGGGGCGGTCCAGGCGGTGGACCCGCTCGGGGCCGCCGCCGGTGGCGGCGACCCGGGTGCCGTAGTCGTGGATCTCGGCGCCGCGCGTGTCGCGGCCCCGGCGGGTCAGCGCCGCGGCGAGGGTCCCGGTGCCGGAGGTGAACGCGGCCCGCGCCTCCTGGTCGCCGGACTCGACGGCCCGGTCGATGCCGCGGGTGAGGCGGCGGTGGCCCCGGACCTCGGTGGCGGTGTCGCGCAGGCGTCGGAACATGAAAGGCCCTGCCTCTCTGGATTCTTGCGGGTCCGGGCTGTCCGGGCTCCCCTGGACCGCGCACAGCCGCCACTCCCACGCGGGGGGCGGCGGCTGTGCGGGTCAGGCAACCGACAGACAGGGAAGCTCAGTTGAGGTCCGGGACGTCCGGGGCGCGGCGGTCGGAACATCCGGGCGGGTGCGGGCGGCGGGCCCGGGTCACCAGGGCCGCCGCGTGCGGGACGCCCAAGTCGGCCAGGACCCCGTAGGAGTCGTAGTCGGCGGCGGTCCAGGCGGGCTGGGGGCCGTCGGGGGAGTCGGGCTGTGTCACGCTGCGGCCTCCCCGGTACGGTGCGCGGTCCGGGCGGCGGCGCGGAGCATCGCCCGCCGCTCGGACGGGGTGGTACCACCCCAGATCCCGTCCGGTTCACGGCGCTCCAACGCACCGCGCAGGCAGGCACCGATCACCGGGCAGACCGAGCAGATCGCCTTGGCGTCATCGGCCTGGAGCACGGCGGGGCCGTTCTCCCCGACAGGGAAGAACAACTCCGGGTCGACGTCGGCTCCGGTGCCCGGGCCGCACAGGGCCCGCGCACGGAAGTCGCCCTCGGCGGTGGCCGGGGTAAGGGCGGGGGAGGGAGTGCGGAAGACACGGCGGGAGGTCACCAGGACCTCCCGGCGGGGAATGCGAAGGTGTGCATGATCGCCTCCTTCATGTTGGGGTTTGGAGTGGTGCGGTCCGCGGCCCCGGAGTGCTCAGTCCGGGGCCGCACACACCCGCGTCGGCCGGTCAGGGCCGGCGCTTCTGCGCGGCCAGGTACCGGTCCTGCACCTCGGCGAACTCGGCGAGCAGTTGCTCGCCGAGGCGGCAGCCGGTGCGGGCGGGTGTGCAGTGGTGGCAGGCCGTCAGGTGGGCGGTGCGGGCCTTCGCGGCGGCCATGTACCGGGCGTACAGGGACGCCGGCTTCTTTGCGTTCGGCACTCGTTCTTCCAGCGGTTGAGGGTCGTGTGCCCGCTCGTGTCTGTCTCGTGCCCGTGGTGTCAGGGCCGGTACGGACAGAAGCAGGACCAGGAGCAGGTCGGGCTGTCAGCCGTTGGAGCGGTCCGGGCCGGCCTCGGCCCGGCGCTCGACGGCCGCCCCGACGGCCTGATGCGCGGCCATGAGCCGCTGGTCCAGCTCGGCATCGGGCGCGGGGGAGGGGGTGTCCGGCTCGTTCGTGCTCATGTGGGGCTCCCGTTCTCGGGTGCGGGCGCATCGGACGTTTATGTCGTGTATGTCGTGCACCCGGTGTCCGGCGTCCCACGCACGGGCGGCGGCCGCCGCGGCCTGGGCCAGCAGCCACCGCGCACGCGGATGGGACGAGCCGAACCGGGCGAGGGCCCGTGCCGCGCGATACTGCGCGGCACGGGCCGACCGGACCATCCGGGGAATGGTGGGGCTCCGCTCAGTGGTGCGGGCAGCGCTTCAGGTGGTCGTCCACCTGATTCCTGCAGATCCAGCACTGCCAGCCCAACCGGGCCAGGTCACGCACACGCAGGCGGAGGTGGGAGCGCATCAGCGGCGCCCCGATCCACCGCACGAGCCGCAGCCGATCCACGTCCGCCGGCGCACACCGCCCGAGCTGGTGTCCTCGACCCGGCCGCCGGTGCCACCGCACGCCGTGCACACCAGCGCCGCCCCCGGACCCGACGGCGTGCGGGTGAGGCCGGCCTCCTGGGCGCAGCGGCAGATCCAGCACCCGCACAGGCCACAGGCGTCGTCGGCCATCCGGGCCTGCATGGCGGCCAGGGTGCGCGGCGCGCGCCGGCCGAGACGGGCGGCCCGCAAGTCCCCCTCCATGACGAGGTACTGCACGAGCTGGTGGAACGCGGAGTCGTCGTCGGGCTCCAGGCCGCGGGCGTCGTCCTCGCGCTCGACATCGTCGATTACGCCGCCGATGGGGCGTGACATCATCGTCTGCACAGGTTGTTCCTCTCATTGGTGGCCTGTGCGCGCCGCCCGGGACTCCACATCCCGGGCGGCGCATCTTCGTTTGGGGCCCTGTGACCCCACGCCGCCACCAGCCCGCACGCACAGTGCTGGGCTGGGGACGACGTGCAGAACAGGGACGATGCGCGGCCTGCTGCCTTCCGCGCTGACCACCTTTCGACCGGGAGGTGGAGTGCCCGCGACCACTGGCTCACCCGCCGGGTCGTGCGATGTTCCGCTTACCGGCTGGGGGCTGTCGTCGCGCTACCGCCGCATGGTGCTGCGGGGGAGGGTGATCGCTCGGCCCACGCGGCAGCCGAACCAAATGGCTTGCTGCCGCTCCGTGGCACGAAGAAGGGTCGCTCTCACTCCCCCGCCTCGTGCCGCCGTTCACGGTGACCGGATTCTGGCTCCGGTCGTGCCCTTCTGACGCTCCCGAGCCGGTCACCCTTGCCGCAGCACCCGGCCAGTTGCCTGGCCAGGGGCGGTAGTCGTCACCCGGTGGTCGCGTCTTCAGTTCTCAAGGAACGAGCACTCCCCGGTCCGGCCGCGTGGCACGCGGCTTTTCCGGGAGCTGGCGGGAAGATCTGGCCGCTTCGACCGTCGCCACCCGAGGTGGCGACGATGGGAGCCGTCAGAGCCGGAAAGGGTCAGGCCGCGATCGGCAGAGGCGCTGCGGCGGCCGGCCGCCGCGCGATGCGCAGCCGCTCGGCGTAAGGGAGGAGCACGTCGACCAGGCGCTCGCGCACCAGCTCGGTGATCGACGGGTCGGCCGCAAGGATGTCCCGCGCCGCCTCCCGCCGCGCCCCGGAGTCCGCGATGACCTCGTCGCGGGCCTTGGTCTTGCCCTTCTTCACCGCAGTGGCGGCGTCCCATCGGGCCAGCTCGTGCACGGTCACCAGGTCGTACATCTCAAGCGGTGTGCCGAAGGCGACGTCCAGGTCGATGTCGGCGAAGTCGGCGAGCGGCACCTCGACGGCCTCCAGGAGAGCGAGTGTCTCCGTGTCGAAAGTCTCGGTAGCGAGGCCAGCGGCGGGGCGGCGGGCGGTGTTCATGCGGTGCTCCCTTCTAGGTTCGGGCTCTGCGTGATCCCGGCGGAAATAGCAGGTGTTGGGGGCTTTGCCACCCGTCCACCCTGTCGACATACATAACTTAGCTGATACAGTCGGGGGCGTGTCAAGCACTTGATTAAGGAAGCTATGGAAGCTAGCTAAGGCGAGGGGGTCGACCTACGATGTCGCTCATGAGCAACGAGGCCGTGCAGCCGTACCAGCGAATCGTTCAGGATGCCCGCGACAAGATCCGCTCCGGTCGTTGGGCCGCCGGAACGAAACTGCCGAGCACGCGCGAGCTGGCAGAGGAGTACGGCGTCGCGGCTGGCACCGTCCAGCGAGCCCTGACCGAGCTGCGCACAGCCGGGCTCATCTACTCCCATCAGGGCCGCGGTTCCTTCATCACGGACACGGCCGCCGAGACCAACGAGGACTCGACCGCCCGTGCTCTCAAGGCACTTGAGGAGCAGGTAGCCGATCTGGCCGCGCGACTCGAAAAGATCGAGAAGGGGCGCGACGACTGAGGTCCTTCCCTGCGTCTCGTTGCGCATCGCCATCTCTCTCCGGTGGGGTCAACTTCGTTAACAAAGTTGTAGGCCCGGTCGGGGTCCGAGTTCCAGATCAGCCGTGTATCCAGCCGCCGGATACACCGAGTGGAGACATGGAGGATCACCAAGTGGGCCAGCAGCCGAACGCGTTGACACCGGAACAGTCGCCCCAGCACCGCTTCGGCTACACGCTTCGCGAACTCCGGAAGGTCCGTCGCCTCTCTCTGCGAGGGCTCGCCGACAAAGCCTTCATGTCGCACTCCAAGCTGCAGAAATGGGAGAACGGCGATAGAGCCCCGAAGGACCGGGCAGAGGTCGAACTGATCGACTCGCTGCTCTGCGCCGGCGGCATCCTGGTCGACCAGTGGGAGCGGATCGGGTCGGCTCTATCCGCATCCGGCCTTGTATCCGTTTCGACCCCCCATGTATCCGAAGCGTCGGTTGGGCTGGCCACAGCCGCCTCCCAGCAGGCAGCGTCTGAACATGAGGGGATCTTTGTCCCCGCTCGTCTACGGGATGGATCGGTGGTCTTTGTGGCGCTCGATCGACGCGCGATGCTGCGTGGCGGGATGGGACTCGGTGCAGCGGCTGCGCTGGGCGTAGGAACGCCAGCAGCCGCAACTTCCAACGCGCTGCCGGGGCTGACACGACCCGCACGATCCGCAGCCGCCTACAGCGGCTCGCCAGTGGAACACTTTCAGCGCGCCCGCCGCTTGCTGATCGACAACGACAATCTCCTCGGACCCAGCCGAACCGTCGTGACCGCCCGCGAGTACATCGAGACCATCAAGGATCTGCGCCAGGACGCCAAGGGCACGGACCGTCACGCCCTCATGGAACTGCAGACGCAGTACGCGGAATTCACTTCCTGGCTCTACCAGGACCTGGGTGACTTCGACAGCGCCCAGTTCTGGCTCGACAGGGCGTTCCAGTGGAGTCAGACCGTCGGAGACAGCGACCTGACCTCGTACGTGATGGCCCGCAAGGCACAGCTCGCCGGTGAGATGCACGACCTGGTCGACGTCGTCGACCTCGCCGAAGCCGCGCAGCGCATGGCCCGTCCTCGCAGTCGGCTGGCCGCCGTCGCCCGGACCTACGAGTCGTACGGTCACGCGCTGCGCGGCGAGGCTGCCGACAGCGAGCGTGCCATCGACGACGTGCGCAACGCTCTCGATCGCGTCTCCGACGACACAACCCCGTGGGGCGTGTGGCTGAACGAACAGTACGTGGAGGTGCACCGGGCGCAGGGCCTGGAGGTGCTGGGCAACCACGCGGAGGCTGCGGAGGTCTTCACCAGCGCCATCAAGTCGTTGCCCGATGGCTACCACCGCGACCGCGGCGTCTACATGGCTCGGGCCGCTGTGGCCCACGCCGGTGCTGGTGCCCCGGACGAAGCGGCCTCGGTCGGCCTTCAAGCCCTGACCGTGGCCACCGACACCGGTTCGGGTCGGATCGTCCGCGAGCTCGCCCGTCTCGACAAGGCACTGGCCCCCTGGCAGCGCCAGCCCGAGGTGGCAGAGTTCCGTGCGCGCTTCGACGGCCAACTCGCCCACGAATCTTGAGAAGAATCGGATCACACCGAATGATCACGCATCCGTACGTCATCCTCTCCGCTGCCATGTCGGTCGACGGCTACCTGGACGACACCAGCCCCGAGCGACTGCGCCTGTCCAACGCGGCCGACTTCGACCGCGTCGACCGGGTCCGCGCCGAGTCCGACGCCATCCTGATCGGCGCGAACACCATGCGGCGGGACAACCCCCGTCTGCTGGTGAACAGCGACGAACGACGCGCTCAGCGCGTTGCGGACGGCAAGCCGGAGTACCCCCTCAAGGTCACGGTCACCGCGAGCGGCGACCTCCCCGCCGACCTGAAATTCTGGCACCACGGCGGCTCCAAGCTGGTGGTCACAAAGGACAGCGCGGTGGAGAAGGTGCGCGCCACCCTCGGCGATCTGGCCGATGTGGTCAGCGTCGGCCCGGAGCTCGACTGGGGCCTGGTCCTCGACGAGCTCGGGCGCCGCAGCGTCGGCCGGCTCATGGTCGAGGGCGGCGGCACGATCCACACCCAGCTCATGGCGCAGAACCTCGCCGACGAAGTGCACCTCGCCATCGCGCCGCTCTTGGTCGGTCAGCCGGAGGCGGCCCGTTTCCTGGGCACTGCCGACTACCCGGGCGGGTCGACCGCTCGGATGAAGGTTCTGGAAATCCGCGCGATCGAGGACGTCGTGTTCGTCCGCTACGCCCCGAAGGAGCGCACCGCCTGATGTACGCGCCCGACCGAGCCCAGGACCTGCGCTGGATACAACGTGCGATCGACCTCGCCGCGCTGTGCCCTCCGGCCGTCGGCGCCTACTCGGTGGGGGCGGTCATCGTCGGCGAGGACGGCAACGAGCTGGCGTCCGGGTATTCCCGGGCGACCGGCCCCCGTGAGCACGCGGAGGAAGTTGCCCTCGCCCAGCTCCCCCAGGAGGACCAGCGTCTCGCGGGAGCGACGATCTACAGCACGCTGGAACCCTGCTCCCAGCGCAGCGCGTCCCGTACGCCCTGCGCGCGGCGGATCCTCGAGGCGGGCATCCCGCGCGTTGTCATCGCCTGGCGCGAGCCGAGCCTGTTCGTCGACGACTGCGTTGGCTACGAGCAGTTGGTGGAGGCCGGAGTGATCGTGCTGGAGCTGCCCGAGTTGGCGGCGGCCGCGAAGACGACCAACTCTCACCTGCCAGGCTTGGGCGGAAAGGGGTGGCGTTGAACGTATCGACGCTCGCGGTGACAGCGCGCCTCTGCCGGGAGCCCGATGGTGTATCTTTCGCTACATCTTCGATCATGGAAGGTTGGCTATGCCCAACTCCGACGGCGCTCAGCGGGTCGATGCCCTACTGAACAGCCTGGGTGACGTCCTACCGCCACCGAGTGTGCGCGGGAAGCTGCGCGTTGCCGCTGGCCTCACGCAGCAGGACGTCGCGGACACCGTGGGCGTGAAGCGCCTCGCGGTGGCACGTTGGGAACTCGGGGAGGCTCACCCCCGGCGCCCGCACCGCGAGGTCTACCTGCGCCTGCTTCGCGGGCTCGCGGAGCGTTTTCCCGAAGCGGCGCGAGCGGATGAGGGCATGCCGACGCCGACCTCCGGAGGGGGATCAGGATGACCTAGCGGCCATCGACCGCGCGTGCCGATACGTGGACGGCAATCCACGTGGCCTCGCGCGGCCCGTCTCGCCGACCAGACGTACCGTCCAGGTCGGCGCCCAGCTCCCGGTTGACGCCGGTTCTGGGCTCCAGCTCATGAGCTGGTCTATCTCTCAGTAACACCCGGTCCTCAAGGACCAGCACTACTTGCTACCCGCAGAGGCCCCCCGGCAAGGGGACTTCTGCACCGCAGTACCGAAGTACCGCTTCACCGTTCCATGCACGGTTCCGACGGCCCCGGCAAGGGCCTCGGAACACAACAACCGCCCCAGCCCCAGCAAGAGCAAGGAGGTCGCCTTACGCCACGTCCAGCCCGAGGGCTGTCCGCCGTCCGAATCACCAAAGAAAGGCTCGCCTCTGGTTCTTCGTCCGGTCGGTTCCGTCCGCTCCTGACGAAGTGGGCGCAACCCCACCAAAAGGAAGGGAGAAATCTCCCCCCTCCCACCCGGTCACTCCTCGCGGAGGAACTGGGTGGTGTCACATCCGTTGGTCATCCCGTCCCGCGTCGCGGGGTGGTGCGGCCGTGAACGTGAAAGTGGTGTCCCCTCATGGTGCCCGATCTCCGCGCCCTTGAAAAGCTGACTTCCGACCGTTTCATCCAGGTTCGATCCGCCGATCTGTTCCACTCAGTCGAATTCGTCCCGCGATCTGTGGCGGTTTGCCCACTTCGACAGGCACCGTCGTGTCCGGGCCGTGGGCTGCCCGAGGGGTCCGGGCTCGCCGGTCCCCAGAGCGTCGTGCCCGCCGCGCCCGTCCCGCCCCACGGGACGCACACCAAGATCCTTGCCCGCGTGACGGGAGCGCTTGGCGTTCGGCCGTTGTCCGCAGGTGATCTGGGCCAGGGTCGCCGGATGGACCTTTTTCAGCTGGCTCTGCGGGGTGCCCGGTGAGCGCGGTCGCGGCGTCGGCCGCCGCGACGGACCGCCTTCTTGACGAGGGCGCCAGCGTTCTCACCGACGCGCCCGCAGGGCGGGTACCGGGGCCGCGTCCGGCGGCAGACGACGGCTCGGTCGTCATGTTCTCCCCGGTGGCGGGTTCGGGTCAGTCCGTGTCGGGTACGCGGTCGCGTCGTGCGGAGCCTCGGGCGTGGCTGCGGTCGGTGGTGTGGCTGGTCGCGGCCGGGCTGCATCCGAAGGCCGGCCCGACGACGCTCGTGGTCGCGCGGGACCTGGCTACGCGGATGGACTACCGGCGCGGGCTGGTGATGTACGACCTGGACGGCACGGTGGCGCGGACGGGGCTGTCACGGGCGACGGTGAAGCGGCATGTGCGGACGCTGCGGGAGCTGGGTGCGCTGGCGTGGTGGCGGCACGGCTCGAAGCAGAACCTGCGGCTGCCGGGCCGGGCATACACGGCGACGGCGACGATCTACGCGGCGGTCATCCCCAAGGCGTTCGACGTGGCGATGGGACACCGGCTGACCGGTCACGGGTACGAGGCGCGGGTGTGCGGGGTGACCATCGCGGGCCGGGAGCGTGCAGTCTCCGAGGCTGCGGCGAAGGCTGGTCAGCCTGTGGATAACCGGGCTGTGGACAACTCGGTCCCAGCAGCGCGTGAGCCCCATTCTCCTGGTCGGTACCACCCGTCATCCGCAGTGCAGGTGGAGAGGGGTGTTAAAGACACCTCGCGGCACGCGAGTCGCCGAACCGCATCGCCCCGTCCTGACAAGTCCACCACCACCAACAGCAGCAGCAACAGCGGGGGTGGGACGCGCCGGACCGCCGCGGAAACGTGCCGGTCGATCTGGGTGACCCGGCAGGTACGAGCCCGCGTCAACTGGACCCAGACCGCGCCGCTGCGCCGGCTGGAGTACGTGCTGCGGCCTCTGACGGACGCCGGACTGGACGCAGACATGATCGCGGCCGAGCTCCACTCCTGGATGCTGACCTGGCGTCCGGCCCGCCCCGCGGAGTACATCCGCGCACAGCTGGCCAAGCAGGCCGCCGTCGAGCACCAGGTCGCGGAGTTCGAAGCGGCAGAGGGCTGGAACGAGGACGAAGCCTCCGGTGCTCTCCGGGCCTCCCGCCCCGACCTGGTGGCCGATGTCCTGGCAGGTCTGGCGCAGGGCATGGCCGCGTACTCCGCCCACCAGGCCGCGAACGGCCTGGACAACCTCCTCGATGACGACGATGACAGCGCCGCGGCCTCGATAGCGGCCTTCCTCGGGACGGGAACCCTCGCATGACCGACACCACCGTCAGCAGCAGCGAGGAGGGGCTGAGCGGGGTCGACCTCGCCCGGGTCGCGCTCGCCAA
This sequence comes from Streptomyces uncialis, assembly GCF_036250755.1. NCBI lineage: Bacteria > Bacillati > Actinomycetota > Actinomycetes > Kitasatosporales > Streptomycetaceae > Streptomyces > Streptomyces uncialis. The sequence goes on from NZ_CP109584.1 coordinate 52,370, forward strand.
CGCCCGCGCCACCGCGAAGTCGGCCCCGGTACAGAAGCGCCGCACCGGTGCCTCCAGCAGGCGGGCCCGGGGGAGTGGCCGCGATCCGCTGCCGTTCGGCGCGGCGATCACGCAGATGATGGCCGCGCGCGGCTGGGACATGGCCGCCCGGGGCGGCAGCGTCCTCGACCAGTGGCCCGCCATCGCCCCGGAACTCGCCGGGAAGGTCGCCGCCGCCTCGTTCGAGGAGGAGACGCGGACGCTGCATCTGCGGCCCTGCTCCGGCGCGTACCGCACCCAGCTCACCCTCCACCAGCAGCAGATCATCGCCAAGGTCAACGCGGCCGTCGGAGACGGCACCGTCCGCCACCTCAAGATCCTGGCACCCGGCGGCGTCGACACCCCCACCACCCCGGCCACCCCCGTGCCCGGCACCACGCCTGTGCGCGAGGAGCCGGCACCGACCGGACAGCCGACCGGGCCCCGGCCGCAGAGTCCCGGGTACCTCGCCGCGCTCACCGCCCACCAGGAGCACCGCACCACCCGCGACAGCGGGATGGACGCCCGCGTCCGCGCCGCCGCCGAAAGCCAGACCCGGCGGCTACGGCGGAACCGGGAGCCGGAAGAGGCGTTCACCGAGATCGCCGCCCAGGAGGAGATCCTGCGGGAACAGCACGCACGCGCCCATGCCTCTGACAGCCTGGAAGCCAGCGTCCGGGCCGCGCTCGCCCACAAACGGCGCGAGAGTGTCGCAGCCTCCCCGTACCGGCTGTCCGCAGCGTCCTGACACTGCTGTGCCCTACGGCAGCCGATGCAGAAGAACCAAGCGATTCCGGAGAACAGTTCATGACCGACGCGGAGCCGCTGCGGAAGAGCCCGTGAAGAAACCACCATCGACGTTCGACTACGCTCCTCCAGCCTGTCCCTATCCTCCTTGTCTGGAGAGCCCGTGTCTGTGCGAAAGACCCCCGAAATCCTCGCGGCGCTCCGGAAGGAAGCCGAAGAGATCACCCGGACACTCGCGGACGCCACCGATTCCGAGACCGACGTTGCCCGTGTCCTGGAACTGGTCAAGGCGGCCGAGGACCACCTGGAACTCGTCGATGAGTTCTACTACCCCAACGAAGGAAACCAGGTCCACCTCGACCTGGCCGCAGCTCTCGCTGCACTCGCCAAGGCCGGCGCCCGTGCTATCGCCCTCCGCCTCGACCACGCCGACCCGCGCGAGTAGGCCCCCGAATTCCTCTGGGCGTTGAAGCCACAGGCATCCGGTGCGGCCGGGTGTCACCCGCTGTCTCGCCAATTGGTCTGCCAGGCCCTGGGCAGGACACCGAGCACCACGTCACAGCGTCGCTGCTGGCCACGGGGCGCGAGACCCTGCACCACTTGTGGGGTCTCAAATCCAGCTTCATAGTCTCAGCCTGCTCTGCATATCGGCTGCACCAAGCAAACTCTTCAGGTCAGCTGCACCAGCCCGGCACCGCTGACAGAGGAAATGCAGCAGCTGGTAAGTCTGGTCCCGGCCGCCGAAGCTATGCGGCGCCGAGACAGCCCAGGTCAGATCCTCACCAGCTCAGCCTTTCACCCTCATCAAGTTCCCAGGGGGGGACCATGACCGACACCACCACCCAGAACCAAGCCGCCGACGAGCCCGTGTCTGCCAAGACCAGCGTCATCGCAGACCTCCTGGAGAACCTCCTCAACGACACAGCGGACATCGTCGAAGACCCCAACAGATACTCCAGCCTTCGCGGCCTGCCGACCGGCTTCCGGGACCTTGACCTGGTAACCGGCGGGCTCACCCCCGGATCGCTCACGGTCATCGCGTCCCGCCCCCAGGTCGGCCGGACAACACTCCTCACCGACATCTGCCGGAACACGGCGATCCAGAACAACATCCCGACCGCGGTGTACTCCCTCGAGGAGACCGGCGAGTTCTTCCTCATGCGGGTCCTGGCCGCCGAAGCCCGCGTGGCTCGGCATCACATCATCTGCGGCACCATGACCGATGAGGACTGGGCCCGCATGGCCCGCCGCGTCCCGAACGTGTCCGCAGCCCCGCTCCACGTCAAGACCCCCGGCCGCCTCACCATGGCCACCCTTGAAACCGAGGCCCGCGAACTCGTCGAGGAACACGGTGTGGCGCTCCTCGCCGTCGACGGCATCCAAGACATCCGTCCGGCAAAGCGCAGCGACCTCCGCGAACGCGAAGTAGGTGACGTCGTCCGCGACCTGAAGACCCTCGCCCGGGAGCTGAACATCCCCGTCGTCGCCACCAGCCACCTGAACCGCAACCCCGAGCAGCGGTATGACCGCCTGCCCAAGCTGGATGACCTCCGCGAGTCCGGAGCCATCACGTTCGCCGCGGACACCATCCTGCTGCTCCACCGGGAGGACGCCTACACCCTGGACACCCCGCGGGCCGGCGAAGCCGATTTCTACGTGGCGAAACACCGACAGGGGCCCATGGTCGTGATTACCACCGCGTTCCAGGGCCACTACGGACGGTTCGTCGACATGGCACAGACCTGACCCGCCCGGCTATGGGATCTCAAATCCCGTGTCGGAATCTCACGGTCGATGTCGGATGGAAGTCGGATCCGACATCGACCGCGAGACACCGCAGTTCAGCGGGTTGCGCCGCCGCAGCCGCTCGCCTGTGCCATCGATTTCCGACACGGAGCTGAGACGCCGACCGTCCGACATGACGTGAGACATCGGACGGACCCGCAGGTCGCGAGACCGACGTCCGACACGAGCGGCGAGACCCTACACCGGCCCAACAGGCCCCAAAAGTCGCCTGAGCGGCCCGTACAGCGACGATCTTCACCCCGGCAACCCTCCCCGACCCGTCCGGGGTGGAGATCGTCCGTCAGTGATCCACTGAGGCGGTCCTGCCGTTGCGGAGTGGGACGGCACCGCGACCGACACCGTCCCGGTGTACGTCCCGGCCCGGTCCGTAGGCGGGATCCGGCCGCAGACAACGCAACGGGAACGACGCCGGCGCTACCCGTGAGAGCCTCCGCCCGGCCTGTCATCCGATCGGGTGACAGGCCGCCAGCCCGTGGCGCTCCGGGGGTGACACTGAGGGGTTGCCGCCGTCAAGCAGGGAGAGGGACCTCGATGAGTGAGCCGCGTCCGCAGTCCGGCGACGAGCCGGCACCCACCCGTTCGCCGCACCAACTCGGTGAGGACGAGGGGCCGCAGAGTATCGCCGCGCTCAAGGCCGCTCTCGCCCCGTGGCCGCAGCATCTGACGGCGTTCACCGCGGAGCTGGAGGCCGCGCCGTTCGCCGCAGTGCTGAACGTGGTCACCGAGTACCGGGTGGTGTGGATGGCCCTCGTCCACCCGGAGATCCAGGCCGCGAGTGCCGAGTCCGAGGGCGGCACCGCCGACCCCATCCCGTCCGAGGCGGTGTGGGCCGACTACGACCCCGACACCTTCGAACCCCTCCACCAGCCCGGTGCCGCCGGGGGGCGGGAGGCATGACCTACCGCGTCGTCTACAGCGCCAAAGCCAAGCGCGACATGGCCGGCCTCACCGCCCAACGCCGCCAGGCCGTCCTCCAGGCCGAGCGCGGCCCCCTCGCCCAACGGCCGCTCCAGGTAGGCAAGGAGTTCGAGGGCAGCGGCCCCGGCGCGCTCCGCCGGCTGGCCCTGGCAGACGCGGGCGTCTCCATCGGGTACCGGGTGTACACCGACCGCGTCGAAGTCGAACTCGTCTGGCTCCTCGGCTGGCCCTGAGTGGACGGTGAGCGCAGGCTCTTCCCGGGGGTGCCCATCCTGGCGCCGAAATGTCCAGATCTCTTAAAGTGAGTAAAAACCGAGGTCGGTGCCGGTAACGTCGCAGGTCAGAAACTGTGGTCCCCGCATCCGCGGGGGTGGTCCCAGGCACCGAGACCACCGGCGGGGTGAAGACCTGTGGTCCCCGCATCCGCGGGGGTGGTCCCGCCGGACATGCTGCGCCGGCCACCGCCGCCCCGTACGAGTGGTCCCCGCGTCCGTGAAGGATGGCCCCGCCCCTGTGGCCGCCGCCCCAGCCCCGCAGCCGAGTGCACCCGCCGAGCCGGTGCAGCGCCCGGATCCGCCGGAGGGCTACCGCGAGGCTATCGCCGCTCACCGCGCTGCGTGGGCAAGACAGCAACACACCAACCCCGAGGTCCAGGCGGCTGCCGAACGGCGGCTCCGCGAACGGCTCCGGGAACCCGAAGAACGCTTCGCCGACGGCCGCCAGGCCCTCGAGGAACTCCGAGCCGTGCGGCCCAGCGACGTATCCCGGGCACGGGCCCTGCAACGCCTCGCCGCCGAACGCGAGGGGCTGGCCACGCTCACACCAACCTCCGCTCTCAACCCCGCCCGGCCTTCCCAGGCCGCCTGACCACGTACGGAGAGACACATGCCGGACCAGACCGAGTACGACTACTTCTCACCCAACGAAGGCCCGGACCACAGCCCGGGCTGCACACGGTGCGCGGAGGCACGTCCTGAGCTGGAGAAGATCAGGGACTTCGCCCTGGCCCAGAAGGAGCGGTTCGCCGATCAGACCCTCCACCCGTACGTCGCGGGAAAAACCTCTCTCCACCGCAGCAGCTGCTCCACCCTGGAAGGCCTCGCGCAGCAGGGACGCCCCCTGTCGTGGGACGAGGAAACAGAGTCGCCGGCAGACGTGTTCGAGGGTGAGTTGCTGGGGTTTGCTCACGCCGACGTCTTGTCCGCGTACCGGCCGAACTTCACCGTCATGACCGCCCAGGAGGCCGCCGGGTGGGTTCGAGCCCGTACCGGCCCCAGGGGCGGAACCCGGTTCAGGCTCTGCAAGGTCTGCACCCCGGACCTTCCGGCCGGCGGAGCGTAGACGGAGGAGCAAGACCTTGGACAAGGGCCGCCCGGTACCTCCCGGCGGCCCTTGTGCGTGCGGGGAAGGACCCGCTCAGGTTCCAGGGGCCGGGCGGTTACCTTGTGTCAGGCTGAGCCGGCGGGGTGCCCGTCGCCGTCGGACGGATCCGGAGGGCTACCGCCGCGCGATCGAGGCGCACCGCCAGACTGCGGTGCCGTCCCGGGTCGACCCGGGCATCGCGGAGGCAGTGGAGCGGCAGAACCAGGCGATGCGCGAGTTGTCGCGTCGGGCGTTCCCTGAGCCGCCCGCAGTTGTGGACGATGCGCCGGCCTCGATCGAGCAGGCCCGCGTGCAGCGCCGCCGCCAGGTCGCGGCGACCGAGGCCGCCGCTGCGGAGCGGCAGGCGCAGCAGGAGCGTGCCGAGAAGCCCGACTCTGAGCCGGCAGTGAGCGAAGACGTGCCTGGCAGCTGGCCCGAGCTCCTGGTTCAGGCCGTGATGGTGGGGTTCGCGCCATCGTTCGTCAAGATCCAGCGGGCCCGTTCGGCTGTCGCGATACTCGTTCCGCCCGCCTCCGGAACGCCTGGGGAGGGCTCGGAGCGAGGGGGGCCGGTGGGCGAAGCGCGGACGGAACACGAGGTGCACCAGGAGCACCAGAAGCTGGAACATGCTCTGGCTGATCAGCACGCCCGCACCGACGTCCAGGACCACGACGAGGGTGTCCCGGACGAGGCGTTCGACATCCTGATGGAGCGCGCGCAGGCCCTGATGACGTACGAGCAGCAGATGCCGGCCCTGCTGGCCGAACCACAACGCCTGCGCAGCCAGAAGGTCATCTTCTGGTCCTGGCGGGCCCAGAGTGCGGTGGCGATCGCCCTGATCCTCGCTTTCCGCCTGCTGGGGTACTCGGACGGGTGGTACGCCCTGGTCGTGCCGCACCTGGTGGGCACCTTCTGCGGCTGGCGGCTCGAAGCGACCGTGAAGAACCACCTCGCCCGCCGCAACGCGTCCATCGTTCTGCACGCGGTGGGGGTGCTGCTCGTCCTGGTCGTCCTGGGCGCCTTGTCGCCATGGTTCATCGTCGCCCTCCTGATCGGCTGGGCCTTCGTGGGCACAGCTGTCGCGGACGAGCAGGGGGCGGGGAAGTGAGCGACGCTCTGGACTCCCAGTTCCGGGACACCGACCGGCGGGTCCGCGATACCGACCGGCGAGTAAGCGATCTCGACAGCCGGCTGGACGACCTGGAGGGCGAGCACGAACGGTTGAAGTCCCGGTTCGGCTATACCGAGGACCTGGTCCACGAACTGCGTTCCCTTCGCGACGACATCTCCGGCCTGGAGACCACGACCGAGGAAGCCGACGGCCGGGCTGACGAGCTCGATGACCGCGTCAAGGCCGCGGAGCGGACGGTGAAGAGGCTCACCCAGCACGTGCGGCTGCTGGAAGGCCAGATCATGGCTGTCGGGAACGTCCCTCCCGCAGACCTGGACACCTACACCAAGGACCAGCGCGCACTGGCCGCCACGATGGAGTCCGGCTGGGACGCCGCCGACGCCCTGCTCACCAGCACCCTCCGCACCCACCACCACCACCGGGTACAACGCTTCCACGACGCCCAAGCCCGGCACCAGGCCACCCGGAAGGAAGCAGTCGCCCTGGTCGGCACGCTGCTCTCCACCCCCTACAACACCCAGCCCCACGCCAAGGCCGCCACCAAGCTGCGCTCCGTCATCGCGCGCGAGGCCACCGAGCAGCAAGGTCTCGCCCGGCAGGCTTCCGAGGCACGCACGTCCACCGCAGCGCTCGCCGCGGACCGGACAGCCACCGCCGACAAACAGCCGGCCATCGCCGCCGGCCAACGAGCGGAACAACGCCTCACCCTGGCGCTACGCAGCAAACTGGCCGACGCCGTCAGCAACCGCCTGCTCCTGCCCGCCTGGTTCGCCACCGTCCTCGGCCCGGCCCCACCAGCACGAGACACCGAACGCTGGCTCGAGTGCGCGACCCGAGTCCTGCTCTACCGCCTCACCTACCACGTCGACGACCAGGTCCTCGCCCTCGGCCCCTGCCCCGACCCCGAAGACGAACACCAATATCAGTGGTGGGAGGAACTGACCACCGACCTCCGCCCCTGGTGATCGCACTTCCAGCAGACGCCTGCGCCAGGACGGGCCAGGAAGCCGGGGCCGGCTACTCGCGGCGGGCGAGCTCCTCGAGGGTGCGACGGTGCCGGGTGCCGTACGTACGGCTGACCGCTGTAGTCGACGGTGACCGTGTGCCGAAGGACGTCGTCGTCGGCGTCGTAGAAGATGTGCTCGATCTCCAGGCAGACCCGGTCAGTGGAGATACCGAAGCCGCGGGCCTCCTGGTCGTTCACCTGCCGAGCCTGACTGCCGGTGACCACTCGCACCGTGCCGACCGGCGCGGGTGGCGGCGGCTCGGCAACACCGCCCAGCCGTGCCCTCTCCGACGCGTTCTGATCCTCACCGTGATCCGTCATGGTCGTGACCGAAGCGAGCACGCCTCTCGCCTCGCGGCCGAACGGGCCGGACTGGTCACGACTACCCCGGTAGTCGTGCCCGGCCGGCTGGACCGTTCGGCGTGATCGCACGGCATGCGACGGGCGGGCAAACAGCACGATCGGCTGCGAAGCGAAGGGGACGGATGTCACGCTGTGTTGAGAAGAAGGGCAGGGGCACGTGCGTGATAAACGGCAGATCCAGACAGCGGTTCTCAGCAGCGCGGATTCCGAAGAGCCGCTCGTCTTGCCGCTGGAGGCCATCGAACTGGACGCCTTCCGCAGCCTCTACGAGAACGACTCATTCTGGTGCGGGCTCCTCCTTGGAGGCTGCGGCGGTCAGCTGACGACGAAGCTCTACACCGACCGGGTCTGTCACTTCGCCCACCACCCCGGCCCTGACGGCCAGCCCCACGTCTGCGGCCGGCGGGCCCGCAGTGTCAACAGCGCCGACCACCTCTACGTGAAGTCCGCGGCCGCGGACTGGCTCCGTAACCGCGGTACGCAGGCCGACTTCGACTTCGCGCGGCCGGACGGGACACCGCTGGGCTCCGTCGTCGATATCCAGCTCGCACACAAGAAGCTGCGGGTGCACATGGACCAAGGCGTGGCACCGGAGTGGGACAGCCCAGATGAGCCGGTGCTTGGCCTGTCGGTCCCAGTGGACCAGGACACTCTGATCAAACGCTGGTACGTGCACCGCATTCGCCTGGACAGCGAAGGCACCAGTCGCCGGGTCCGCATCGGGACCGAGGCCTTCGCGCGGCCGACCGAATGGTTCTCCCTGGAGGAGTGCGAGGTTACCGAGCGGGGACTGTCCACCCCGGCCGTCGAACGGATCATTCAGGCACACAGCACGCCCGAGCCGGCGCGATGGACCCCGGGGATGAAGCAGAAGTCTTCGCCGCAGGACGAGCGGGGGCAGGAGTTGATGCGCCGGCTGCTCTACGCCCGCCGGACCGAGTCGCCCAACCTGGCGGCATCGGTCTGCCGCGAGATCACCGAACTTTCCGGGGCCAGCCCTCATCTGCAGAAGCGGCTGGACGCCGCTCAGCACAGCGCCTTGCTCTGGGCGGAGAAAGAAGTTGAGTCCCGCCGGACGCAGGTCTCCTTACTCGACCAGGCTGTGGCCGCTCAGAAAATCAGCCAGGTTAAGGACTTGATCGCGCAGACCAAAAGGGTCACCAAGGTTGACCGGACCGGGGAGGAAGAAACGGCGATCCGTGCAGCTGTTGACTACCTGTCGGCCGCCATTCCAGCCGCAGTCGACCGTCTGAATGCGCTCCTGCAAGAAGTGAGCCATGTTCGCCCCGACGACGACCCGGAGCTGCTGGCCAGGAAGGTTCAGCAGATGTCCCGAGAGGCTGATGAACTCGTCAGGGTCGGAAAGGACGTGCCGCACCAGCGCGCCGAGCTCACCTTGTGGGAGGAACGCCTCAGATCCATCCTCGTTCTGCCGCCCGGCGCCCCGGTGCCAGGTCCGTTGCACCACCTGCTCGGTCAGGGGTACTGGACCACGAAGATGTGCCCGCTCTGTGCGGCAGACCACGGCCAGCAGTGCGTCATCCTCGACGGCCCCCGTACGGGGCAGTTGCGAGGGACACCCCATGCCGACCGGCTGCGGCTACTTTCCGGGAAGACCGATGAATCGCAGACGGAAAAGAAAAAGGAAGCCCGGACGGTATGGCAGGCATACGACGTGACCTGCCCTGCCTGCCATCAACAGCCAGGGGCCTGGTGTCGCACGCCCGGCAGACCACATGCCCTACGGTCCAAACTTGCCGCAGATTTCACGCAGCAGAAGAAGCCGAATCCAGAAAGAAACAACCATCAGCGAGGTACCGGACAGGCTGTATCCAGCGTCCCGGGCCGATAAGTTAATCCGACGTCAGCGGTGTCTGCGGGGCGCCCCGTGCTCGGTGCGGACCTACCCCTGCTATGCCGGTCCACCCGCACCTCGAAGTCCGGCAGCGGGGACGGGTGTCACTTCGCTCCGCGCGAGCCCTTCACCGCGGCGGACTGTGCGCCGCCGACGCTGGAGGTGCGGCAGTCTTCGGCATGATCGGGATTCTCCACCGTAGGCGGCAACCGTGACGGCGTGGGCGTCAACCATGGTGCCGCACAGCCCCTTTCCGGTGAACTCCGCCGACAGCCACCCGCTGTGATCAAGGCCGACGCCAGACTCACGCTCGTGTCCGATCCCCCATGCTCCTCTGCCCTCCGCTGATGCTCCTGACGGGGCAGATCCGACAACGGCCGGCACCGGCAGGGTCCGCTTCTCGCTCACGCGGCGGGTGCTCGCCCCGCGCACGACGTGGCAGGCGCGGCGCCTGGCCGCCGACTTCGGCGAAGGGATGGACGCGAGGACCGCGTGGGTGATGGCCCGGCTCGCCCGCCATCCCGACGAGCACGGCTACGCGATGGCCCACCTGGAAGACGAACAGCGCGCTGCCGACTGAATGCCGTGCGGCGTTCAGGCACCGGCCTTCGGCTCGCGGGGCTCCCGCTGTCCGGTCTGCTCTGAGGCCAGGGTCTTGTCGGCATCGTGTGCGGCGCGCTCCTGATCGTTCAGCCAGAGCGCGTGCCCGAGGTAGTACATGGCGACGATGCCGGCGCCCATGAACGCGCCCCAGCCGATAGCCAGGACGAAGAGGTTGGAGCCGGTGCGCTGACCGCTGTAGGCCATGCCCTGCCCGGTCGTGAACAGCCACGGAAACCAGGTGATCCGGCCGAAGCCCGGGTCCGCGTGCCAGTGGCCTCCCATGCGCCACCCCAGCAGAGGGACCGATGCGAAGCTCACGCAGGCCACGCAGTACATGAAGGCAAAGAAGTCGTTCTCGATGAAGTCGTGCCCGTTGCGGATCCCGAGGTAGGCGATGCCGGGTAGGAAGAGCACGACCGCCAGGCCGAAGCCGAGCACATCTCCGCGCCGTCGAACCGGTCCTGCCGTCACGTTCCACCCACTCCTGCTGCCGCGGTTATCCCGGGCACCGTACCGGGCACGGGTACGGGCACGGCTGCTTGTACGGCGGTCCGGCCGTAGCAACAGCGCCTTCTCGGCCAATGCTCGTGATGAACCGGGCACGCCGGGCCATTGCGGATATGGCGGGGCTGCGCCCGCTCCATGATCTGCGGCAGCGGGACGCGACGGGCGGTCCTGGTGGCAGGGGGAGGTACCCGGTGGCAGTGACCGAGTTGTTGATCGCGGACGAGATCATGTCCCGGCTGTCGGACAAGGCCCGCCAGGAGGTGGCGCTCAACCTGCACAAGCGGGACTGCCAGACCTGCGGGGCGCCGATCGGTGAGCAGACGCCGGCGCTTGTCGTCGACGACTGCGGTCCGTTCCTGAGCGCGACGCTCAACCACCAGGACTGCCGCCCCTCGGGCTGGTACGAGCTCCGCTCGCTCATAGTCGGTGCGCACCTGTTCTCGGCGGCATCATGGCAACCGTGTGGAACAGCCCGGCCGACATCCGCACCGCGGTGCTCCGCCAGCCCGTGCCAGGGTGCCGGGTGCCCAGGTTTCAGAGGATGATCAGCCGGACGGCGGTGATGGTGAGAGCGGCCGGGGCGCTGACCGCCTGGGCGCCGGGGAGGGCGACCTCACGGTAGTCCCGCTCGCGCGGCCGGGGCGCGGTGGATCCGTGGCCGTAGGGGTCGCGGGCGATGGTGGAGCGCATCGCGGTGTCGATCTGTGTGCGGCGCGGGCTGGGCAGTGCGCGCAGCGCGGACTCTGCTTGTCCGGCGTAGGCGATCCGGTAGGGCATTCAGGCGGCTTCGCCGTCGAGCGGGATCGGGTCGCCGTTCTCGTCCAGGGTGACGACGCCGCTGTATTCCCCGGCGCGCAGCCGGGCGACCTCCGCGTCGGTCTCCTCGACCGCGCCGGGCACGGTCTCCAGCGCCCACCACACCAGCCGCATCGTCCGCAGTTCCTCCGGCGCCCCAGTCGCGTCGAGCTCGGCGAGCGCGGCGTCGAACTCCGCCTGGCGCTCTGCGGGGAGAGCGGCCCGGATGTCGACGGTGCTGCTGGGCAGAGTGACGGTCTCGCCGTTGACCTGGGTTGACCAGGGCTCGGCGGGCGGTGTCCTGCTGTTCATCACTCGGACCCTTCCCGCGAGGTGCTGTCCGGGTCACGGTACGCCGCGCGGTCGGAGCAGTGGCACGGCGCGCACGGTTCGGCCGCGCGCCCCTGGAGGAGACAGGGCGTTCCGGTCTGGGGACGCGCGCCACCCCTTACTCGTATGGATGAACGGGGGGTGATCAGCTGGCAGGCTCCGCCGCTAGGGCCACGCTGGCTTCTACGGGCGCGCGAAGGCCGCACACCCCGAAGGGAGGCACCGGTGGGAGCCATGGGAACACTGCTGCGGAAGTTCCAGGGACCTCCTCTGTACAGAAACTGGCCCACGAGTGAAACCACGTACCGCGCCGACATGGCCACGGCCGCCGGTGTCGGGGCGGCCTGCGTCCGCTGTCACCGCAACACCTGGGCCTATCTGCTGGAGAACGTCCCCAAAGACCGAGAGGAGGCGTTCACGGCCCCCAGGTCCCAGAGCACCACCACTTTCCGCCCGCCGACAGAAGACGAGATCACCTCAGAGAAGGACGGCATGGTCACCGTGTCACTGTCCGGGACCACGCTCGGTGCGGTGCTCAGTTGGTGCCGCAACATCCAGCCCGACGACATCGGCAGCCGATGGACCCAGCTCGACCGGTCCATCGGCCGCCGCGTCGGCGCCGCGATCTCCCAGGCCCTGCGAAACGTGATCCCCTCCAGCGGCCAGGACGGGCCGACCGTGGTCATCTACCTCGACGACCGGTTCGCCGGGCAGGACACCCAGGCGTAGACAACTCGCCGAGCACAGCAAGCGCGGGCGCTCCACGACGTCCCGGAGGCGACCGATTCCGGGACAGCCACCCGTCGCCAGCCAAACTACTCGCCGCGATGGACCGACGCCCGGCCCGCCATTCCGACCAAGCCCTGGCCCGGCGGCGGCCGATGGTCGCCCCGGTCCGTGCAGCGGCCGCTTCCGGGGGCGGGCTGCTCTCCTGAGGGTGAAGCCTCTGCCGTTCGGCACCGTCCGGCCGGGTTCTCTCGCTACCGTGGCCCGGGACGGTCCGGAACGTGTTCGTCGTCTACTACGTCGCCCAGGCCGCCCTCACCGTCACCGCGGTCCGGCTCGTTCCCCCGCCCTGACCGCCAGCTCGCCAGGACACGGCACAGAAGCGGTCCGGGACTGGAGAAGGAAGCAGGCGCCGGAGAACCAGGGCATGGAGGAAGCGGGGATGAGCGACACACCAGGCAGGCGGACCGCCGTCCTTCACAGTCAGGATGCCGGGATTCCGGCCGCTCCTGGGGTGGTCTCCAGCGTCTATGTGGTGGGTGCTGAGGGGCTCGCTTCCGTCAAGATCGGCACCAGTGCCAGCCCTCAGCAGCGGGTTTTCCAGTTGCAGACCGGACTTCCGGTCGCCCTCTCCATCCTCGCGGTCTTTCCCGGCGGAACGCGCCTGGAGCGTGTCGGCCCCGCTACGCGGGGATGGCCCGTTCGTCTTCCCGCCCTCGAGCTGGCCGATGATGTCGGCCCCGCTACGCGGGGATGCTCCGAACGACGCGTCCGTCGTGGTCAAGGTCGAGCGGTCAGCCCCGCTACGCGGGGATTCTCCGCACTCCTGGCATTCCTGGGCTGCAAGGTCCAGAGCGTCACCGATGTCGTCGTCTGACCCACCCCGATTTTGCTCCCGGGACGGTGGGGCCGGACGAGGGGTGCGCGGCACGGCCCCGGGGGGCGAGCCGTTCCGCTTGCTCCCGTGATCGGTCAGTGGCTGTGTTCCAGGTGTTCTTCGAGTTCGGCGGCGAGAGCGGGGTCGGGCCGGGGGACAGGGCCGTAGTCGTCGTCGTGGTCGATGTCCAGGCGCAGGACCGCGTAGGCGAGTTCCATGTGTTCCATCGCCCAGCTCAGGAAGTGCCCGCTGCCCAGCGACGGGTCGGTGATCTCCTTGTCGGGCTCGGCCGGGGCCCCGCCGGCCACGGTGGCGACGAGGGATCTCTGGGGGCAGTGGCCACCGGCCAGCGGGGTGGGCGGGACGATGTCGATGCGGGGATAGAGCCCGGCACCGGTGTGGTGGTGGAGGCGGTGCGCCTGGTCGAACCAGAAGCGGGCCATCTCCTCCTCGCTGCACTGGGTGTGATGGAGATACAGGCAGTACGCAGCGGTCGCGACCCCCGCGCCCGCAGCGAACTGCCACCAGAACTGAGCCCCCTCGGGGCGGTCCGACAGATAGAGGAGACACGCGAAGGTGAGCGCACCGGCCGGTTCGATACGCGGCGCGTTGTCGAACCGTGCCAGCGCCGCCACCGTGTCGGGGCCGGTGACCACTGTCACGGACAGCGCCTCCAGACGGGCCGCGGCCCTGCGGTAGAGAGGGAACGCTCCGGCCGGACTGCACCGCGGCCGCGGGGACACCGCCCCCGGCTCCACGGCCGGAGCACGGTGACCACCGCCGCGGCCCGGCTCCCCGGAGGGACGGCGCCGCGCCGCGCGGCGGGCGATCCGCTCCAGTAGCGCGTCACTGTCCAGATCCGCGAACGCGTCCTGGAGGACCTCCGCACCCCGGAGCAGTTCATCCGCACGGGCAAGGCGTTCCTTGCGGTTCACGCGATCTCCTCCGCTTCCCAGCTGTCCCACCGCACCCCGATCTCCCCGGCCAGACGCCGCCGCGCCGAGTGCAGGTGCGAGCGCACCGTCCCCGTGGAGATACCCATGATCTCAGCGGTGCAGCTCATGCCGTAGCCGAGGACGAACCGGAGCACGATCACGTCCATCTGCCGTTCGGGCAGCCGCGCGATCGCGGAGTACAGCCCCAGCGCCGACTCCATCACCTCCAGCTGACGCCGCACGACGACCCGGACCTTCTCGAACGCGGCCGTCTCCACCAGAGCACGCGAGCGGCGGGCCAGCGAAAGGTGAGTGGCTATCACATGCCGCAGCACGGAAAACCCGTAGCGCTGGACACTCGCCTCCCGCAGAACCTTCGGCCAGTCCTCCAGCAGCCGCGCGAACACCACCTCCACCAGATCCAGCGCCGTCTCCTCATCCCCGACCTGCAGCAACGCGTACCGCAGATACGACCGGTGATACGTCTGGTAGAACGCCTGAAAATCCAGCGGCACCCTCGCCATCACGCATCCCCCGCCCGCTGCTCCGGCGCCGCCGCCCGCCGGTCCTCCCGGGCGAGCTGCTGCGCTCCCGCCCGCACACCGGCGCCCAGGAGCAGCCTGCCCGCGGCCGCCCCGTCCCGGGCGAGCACCCTGGCGGTGATCACCAGCAACAGCACTTCCGTCCACTCCACGCTCACAAGCCCCTCCACCCATCGCCACGAGCAAACCCGCTCTGCGATCAGATCCACGTTCTGTGATCAGCTCATCGCATTGCGGCACCAAACGTTCAGCCGGTGGAAGAGTTTCTCCGGGCAACGAGGGCACGCCGTCCGGCCGCGCGCTCCCAGGCGTCCGAGTAGCGGCTGGCGGAAACGCGCCCACCCTGGACCGCCTCCGGGCGGAAGCCTTGCGCCCCAACGCCTTCGACGCCCAAGGACTTTCCGTGCGGACACCAGCACCGGTCTGAACTGTGGCCGGAAACCGCTCAGCGGAGCACGGGCGCCCCGGGGCCCTTTCCTCCGGCGCACGCCCTCCGGGCCCCCGGGGGCACCACAGGGACAACGCCGCGCCCGGCACCGGCCCCGCAGCGGCCCCGGGCTCCCGCGCTCCGGCCGGCTCCGGCACAGCCGGCCAACTCGCCTTCGGCGCACAGGTACACCGGTACGCGGGCAGGAGTGCGCACCTGTCGCACAGGTGTCCCGCCATCCACTCGATCAGGTCGGAAGGAGGAAGCACGGTCCCAGCCACGGGCGTGGCGCCGCCACAATCGTGCGGTGCTCACCATCCCCCACCGCCGCCGTACCGCCTGGGCCGTCGCCCTGGCCGTGCTGGTGACCGCGGCCGCCACGGCCTGCACCCAGTCCCCTCCCGGACACGACGAACGGCTCTCGAAGGCCGCAGGCCTGGCCCGTGTGTCGCTCGTGGTGTCCAAGGACCTGTGGAACGAGACGAAACCCGACGGCAGCGCGAACGAGGTCACCGCACACGCAGAAGCGATCACCAAGGGCCCGAAGGCCGGGCGGGGCCTGGTGCGGGTCACCATGTCGGGCACGAACCTCGTCGCCTACCTCAAGGAACTCGACCACAACGCCCACCCCCACGCCCTTGATGGCGATAAGCAGAACACCGCGGCGTCCCGCCGGGTCTACGACGCCGTCGCTCCCGGAGTCGACCGGATCAAGGCAGCCCGCGCCGCCGACGACCCCCAGCCCGAGATCATCATCGACGACACCATCCCGAAGTCCGCATAGCCCTGGTGCGGGTGGCACACCTTCGCCCCGTGAGCGCAGCAGCCGGTGGCCGGTCCGACGGTGCTGGCCCTAGCCGCCACGCACATGCCGCCGGTGCACTGCCACCGGGCAGGTGCGGGCGGGCGCAGACCTCACCTCTGTCCGGACGGGCAGGAGTTCAGGGCGCGGAAGCGGAGTCGTCGCTCTGTCCGGTACCGAGGAGACGTTCGAGTTCCTGTGCGGCCCCGCACAGTGTGCACAGCCTGACCCCGGCCCGCTCGGCGGCGGTCAGTGCCGCATCCAGCCCCAGCACCTGCCCGCTGGCGGGCGCCTCGTCGCAGTCGGGGGCGTGGATGACCGCCGCCCCCGCCCCGCGTCGGCCACCCGACTTCTGGAGGACCCAGCCGGTCGGCCGACGGGGGCCGAGGATCGTCTCGACCGCGGTCGGGGGCTCCATCCGCCGCGTGGCCACCGCGTCGTACGCGGCCCCGTCGACGGGCCGGACCAGCTCGGGGGCGCGCACCCACACCCGGTACTCCGACGCCTCCACCCCGCCGGACGGGGTGTTCCGCCACGCCGGGACACCCACCCGGTACCACCACTGCCCGGGCGTCTGACGACGCTCGTGCAGCCACCCGGTGACCTCCTGCCCGTCCGGGAGGACGACCGTGATCAGCGGCGCGTCCACCCCGGTCTGCACGGGCTGTTCCTGATCCGCCATCAGACGGTCCGCCGTTCCTCGTCGACGTCCTCGCCGACGTCCTGGACGAGGTGTTTGAGGGCGGTGCGGGCGTCCGAGACGGTCCCGCCGGTGAGGGTGCCCCAGTACGGGTGGGAAACGACGGTCGTGGCGAGGGCCAGGCGGCGGGCGCGGAGGGCGGCGACCTGGTCGCGCTGCTCGTCGGTCCAGCCGGGGGATGCGGGTCGGGAAGGGGATGCGGAGTACCAGTAGTCCTTCGGGCGCTCCCATGCCTCCATCGGCTCGACGGCCCAGGGCAGTGTCTCCAGCAGGGCTGTGAGCTGGGCGGTGACCGTGTCCAGCTCATGCTGCGCGGACACCAGATCGTCGGGGAAGTCGTACGTCGCCACAGCTCCGACAGTAGTTCGACCGTGCCCCGTCCGGCGGCAGGCCGGACCGTGATGTTCCTGACGTGGGCGGCCGGGGGCCGTGACTTCGGCGGCCGGACGGTCGACCGGAGTGGCGCTGCTCGGCAGACCGGAGCGGTACCGCCGCCTCGTGCGGAAGTCCAGGTCCGCCAGCAGTTCACATCTGCTTCGGGCCCTCGGGGCGGCCGGTGCCCCGGGACGGTTCATCGGCCGGGAACCGGGGGACTGCGGTTGCCTGTGGGCGGCTTTCGCAGGCGGCTCCTGGGTGTCGGGCAGGGTTCGTGGGCCGGCGGTCTGCGGGGGTGTGTCCGGGGCGGGGCTGGTGGTGGGTGCGGGGTTCAGTGGGGTGGTTCGAGGAGGTCGACGGTGGCCAGGCCGGTTTCGCCGTCGACGAGTTGCATGGCGACTTCGGCGCGGGCGGCGAGGTCGAGGGGGTCGAGGTTCTCGGTGTAGAAGGCGTGGACGATGCGGTCGAGGCCTGCGCCGAGGAGGGGTGCGGCGGTGCGGAGGGAGGCGTCGAGGGCGATGCCCTGGGTGGCTCCGCCGTGGAGGATGATGTTGCGGGTGCGGTAGAGGCGCCGCATGGCGATGCGGAAGGCCCTGTTGACCTCGGCGAGTTGTTTGCGGGGTTCGTTGACGAGGGCGGTCATCCGCTGGGCCGCGGCGGTGTCGGTGTACTTGAGTGCGAGGGCTTGGGGGCCGTGGTCGCGGAGGGCGGCGGCGGTCAGGCGGGCGCGTTCCCGGTTGTTCGTGCAGGCGGCGATGGCTTCGGAGAGGGCGTCCGGCCGGGCGGGGGAGTGGCGGTGGGCGAGGCTGGTGAGCTCGGCGCGGGGCCAGGAGCAGGCGATGATGGCTGCCATCCGGTCGGCTGCGACGGCTTTTCCGGACCGTTCGCCGTCGCCCCTGGGGTCGTCGGGGTGGACGAGGAGGGATTCCACGGCTGCCCAGCCGCCGGCCACGGCGGGTGCGAGGGCGCCCCGGTTGCTGACGGCGGCGAGTTCGAGGGCGTCGTCGACGCGTCCGCGGACGTCGACTTTGTAGAGGTGGCCCTCGTAGACGAGGGAGAGGACGTCGACGCCGCGTGCCGGGGGTTCGAGGGGGACGGGGGTGTCGTGTCCGGCGACCCAGATCTGCGGCAGGGGGACGATGCCGCCGCGCCGGTTGCGCAGGAACTCCGACCGGGCGGTCATGCGGTCGAGGAGCTGGCGGGCCTGGTCGGCGGCGCTGAGCGGGTCGAGGGCCTGGAGCCGGTAGACGAACCCGCCGCCGGTGCGGAAGCCCGCGGTGTCGTGGCCGTGTTCCCGGAGCCAGGCACCTACCTGGCCTTTGGCGAGCCAGTTCGGCAGGGGCTCGGCGAGTTCGCGGTGGGGGACCTTGTCGAGGGCCACCAGGACGTCGAAGGTCTGCGGGCGGGCGCGGGCGAGTTCGGCGGCGCTTTCGGCGATGTCGGTGGTCGTGGCCTGGGAGGTCTTGAGTTCGCGGGCCCAGCCGCGGAGGTGGAGGGGGCTGTAGCCGAGGTCGAGGAGGTGGGCGGCCACGGTGCGGGAGAACCGTTCGGGCTTGGCCCTCTTGGTTTCCTCGACGGTGATCGCTGCGGCCCACCGGTCCAGATAGCCGGGCCGCAGGTGTCCGATGATCTGCTTGAGGCGGCGCCGCTCGGGGCTGGGGTCGGGGAGGGGCTTGCTGAGGAGCGTGGTGATCTCTTTGCGGAGGTCCTTGTCGCCGAGGCCGGCGTCCCGGCCGAGGAGGGCCCTGAGTTCGTTGCGCTGCCAGTCGCACGCGGACGGCGACAGTACGCTGTGGGCCTGCCAGTGCCCGGCCTCCCACAGTTCCTCCAGGGCGAGGACGGAGCCTATGTCCCACAGGCGGCGCGGCCAGGGCGTGCGCTCGTCGGCGAAGAAGTCGGACATGCGCAGGAGGACGTGGCGGGCGTACGGGTCCTGGGCCGTGGAGATCATCCAGGAACCCTATCGAAACCCCGTGCTACAGTGTTTGCAGACTTGAAGGGGCACTCGCCACGTTAGTGGCCACTGCCCCTCTTTTCTTTGGTCCGCACTGCCTGACACGGCAGTGCGGACCTCTTGTTTTTGCGGGTCTCCCGGCCGGCCCGGCGCTCCCTTGTCCCTGTCCCGTGTACGGGTGTGGCCGCGGGGCCCCGTGCGCGGGGTCCCGCGGCCACACCCGTCGGCGGTTCAACTGGCCGGTGCGGTCCCCGGTGCCGGTGCCGGTGCGGTCCCCGGGGCGGGGGCGGGGGCGGTGAGGGCGCGGTGGTGGCGGCGGGCGACGGAGCGGGGGCCGATCAGGAGGCTGTCGGGGGTGAAGTGGGGCGGGGTGAGGTGGCGTTCGAGGGCGGGGAGGTAGTTCCAGCGGACGGCGGGGTGGGCGGAGTGGGCGTAGTGGTGGAGGTCGCCGTACGGGAGCCAGGTGGCGGCGGCGAAGGCGGCGGGTGCCGGGCTGCGGGGGTAGAGGCGCAGGCAGCGTCCGGCCTCGATCTGGGCGGGGGTGCCGGTGCGGTGCTCGGGGTCGAACCAGGTGTGCTCGCCCAGGAGGCTGAGCCAGGCGAGCTGGGGGTGGATCAGCAGCCGGGGGAGGAGGACGCCGCAGATCACGGCGGTCCAGCCGCCCGCCGCGTACGCGGCGGCGGGCAGGGCGAGGGCGGCGGCCGCGCGGCCCGGGGAGCGGCCGATGCCGCTGGTGACCGAGGCGAGGGTGGCGCGGATGCCGTGGGGGGTGAGCGGGTGGACGAGCGCGGCGGCGAACCGGAGGCCGGTGGCGCCGGGGCGCAGTCCGGCCCGGTGGAGTTCGGCGAGGTTGGGGTCGGCGCCGGGCAGGGTGGCGTTGGGGTGGTGGTCGCGGACGTGCCGCCGGCGGCGTTCGGGGACGGGGCCGAGGGCGAGCGGGTGGTGGGCGAAGACCTCGGCGAGCAGCAGGTTGGCGCGGCGGGTGCGGGCGAGGACGCCGTGGACGGCGAAGTGGCTGATCTCCTGGAGGTGGCGGAAGTGGACGGCGACGCCGAGGGCGGCCGCGGTGGCGGCGAGGGGGCCGTGGGCGGCGAGGAGCCACCAGCCGGTGATCTGCACCCACTGCCCGGCCAGCAGCAGGAGCGGGGTGAGGTTGTTGGCGCGGGCGCGCTGGAGGGCTATGAGGTCGGCGGCGGGCGCGGCGTGCGGGCGGCGGCGGGCGAAGTGGGCGCGGTCGGCCTGGCGGAGTAAGACGCCGGCGGTGAGGAGGAGGGCAGCGAGCAGCATGAGCGGTCCCGGAGCGGCGAAGGGCGGGGGCGGGAATCCCGCCCCCATGATCGTCACTCAAGGTACATCTAGTGGACTAGATGTGTTCGGGGTTCGGCCGGTCCGGGTACCGGCTGTCCGGGGCGGCACGGGCTGCCTCCATGCTCTGCGGGACCGTCCCCGCCGCCGTCGTCGTCTGACGGATGTCCGGCTCGCGGTCCCCGCGGGTTCAGTTCCAGTTCACGGCGAGCCCGGGCGGGGCCGGAGCCGCTGTGGCCTGGTTGGGGCGCCACCGGGTGGTGAAGGGGAAGACGTTGTCCACCCACAGCACTCCGGCCAGGTCCGGGGGCATCGACCACCGTGGCGGCGCACCGGGCTGGAAGGACACGGGCTCGTGGATGAAGGAGTCGCCGAAGTTGAACTGCACCGTCATCGTGGGGGTGCCGGTGAGCAGGTCGTCGAGCTGCCGGACTGTGAGGCCGGTGAACTTGTGAGCGCCGGCGGCCACGATCAGCGGCAGGCCCGATTCCCTGGCGAGCGCGCGGTACTTGCTGACCTTCCTGTCGATTCCGGCGGCGAGCGGCCGGGCGGACACGATGCCCGCGATGTTGGACGGCGGGACCAGGATGGTGCGCATCCCCGGGGGCTGCATCGTCTGGCCGTTGCCCCGGCCGGCCTGAACCAGGAAGGTGTAACCCTGGCTCCGGTGGACGGTCTGGTGCGGTGGGGAGAGCAGGGCGCGGCGCAGGTCCTGGGTGATCTTCTTCGCGGTGCGTGCATCGGGGGCAGGCAGCGGACGGCTGCTGTCGCCGGCCACCGTGAGCACCACGGGCACGGGTATCTGCTTGAGGCGTTCGACCAGGTTGTGCCACGCCTTCATCTTTCCGAAGGTGTCCTTCGGCGGACTGTGGGTGAGGACCTCGACCAGGGCTATGGGTGTGCCGTGTTCGTCGGTCACGGTCCAGTCCGGGGTCTGTCCTGCCCAGGCCCGCTCGAACTGCACCTCGGAGCCGGCGGCACGCAGCGCGGCCCCGGCGGCGAGTTCGATGAGGTAGGGCCAGAAGTTTTGGTCCTGCCACAGGTTCGCCGCGAAGGTGTCGGCGGTCTTGTCCGGCAGGAGTGCGAGCTGCTCGTCCAGCCAGATCCGCCAGGGCTCGTACTCCTCCTCCACCGCGAGGTCGTAGGTCAGCTGCCTGCCCTCGGGCAGGCGGGGCCCGAAACGGCGGCGCTGCTCTTCCACGAACCCGGGCCCGAAACGGCGGGCGGGGTGTTCTCTCTCCATGAGCGAGTATTCTGCGCTCCATCGCTCCGGTACCCGACCGCCTGGGGCGCGGCCAAGTGCCTGTGGCTCGACGGCCGCTTCCGTCTCGCGGTCCAGTCGGCGGCCGGGGCCCTCACCGCCCAGCTCCGGATCCGGACGGCAGTGACCGAGCTGGACGCCACATACCTCTTCTCCGAGCTAGGCCCGGCAAAGCACCCGCTGCGTGTCAGAAGCCGGGTCTATGGTGACTTGAAGTAGCGCGTCAGGGAGGTCTGGTGGCAGAGGAATCGGACGGCCAGGAGCACCGCGAAGCGGAGCCCTCTGAGGAAGAGGCAGTGAAGCTCCGCGTCGTTGCTCGAAGGGCGGTCACCGAGCGGAACCGAACGCTTAGCGACTTCCGTAAGCAGATAGCCGCAGCTCAGGGCTCGTCGATCGCCAAGGCCCTCGGCTCTCAGGCCGACATCCTCAAGGGCATGGGCCTGCGCAACTTCGAAGCCGAGGCCTTCGCCTCAAACGCCGCCAAGAGCATCGCCGGCACCCGCCTCGACAGCCTCCGTAAGCAGATAGCCGCAGCTCAGGGCTCGTCGATCGCCAAGGCCCTCGGCTCTCAGGCCGACATCCTCAAGGGCATGGGCCTGCGCAACTTCGAAGCCGAGGCCTTCGCCTCAAACGCCGCCAAGAGCATCGCCGGCACCCGCCTCGACAGCCTCCGTAAGCAGATAGCCGCAGCTCAGGGCTCGTCGATCGCCAAGGCCCTTGGCCCTCAGGCCGACATCCTCAAGGGCATGGGCCTGCAGATGGAGTCCGCGCAAGCGAGTGTTCTTGAGGAATTGACCATCCGCGCATCGCGGTCAGCGAAGTCGACCTCTCTCGCCAGTGCTGCGGCAGAGGCGTCTATGAAGTACAGCCGGTGGAATTCTTTCGCCGGGACCGCCTTGGAGTCCCTTGGCTCGCAGATCGCCAAGTCGAACCCCGCTGTTCGGGCCGCGGCGGAGGCTGCAACGGTCACGAACCTGCGCGGGCTGGATCGATGTACTCCCGCAACTGCCCGGCTGGCGCAGTTCGCAGCGACGTCGGATCTCGCCGAGCGGGCGCTGGGAGCGGGCGCTCTGACGACTTGGCGGGCTTCGCTCGAGGTAGACCGCCGTATCGCAGTGTCCCGCGGGGCATTTCCGCTGGCCGGGTTCGAAGGTCTGGCCCGGGTTGCCAAGCGCCAGGTTGACCTCACTTCGTGGGTCGTTCGTCAGGAGTCGGGCCACAGACTCTTGAGCGACCTCAGTGGCCGGCCTGTACTCGAATGGCGAAACCGTCTTGCTGAGACACTGCCTGCCGAGGAAGTGTCCGCTGCCGAAGCGGCTCTTGCCGCCGGGCAGGCCACTCTCGGCCTGGTTGGGGGTGACCTCCTCACCTCCGTGGCACCGGATGACGGGCTAGCTGAGGAGGTGACGGAGCGCGTCGAGGAGGAGATCCTCGATCCATGGGAGAGGGCTCGTCTTGATGTATTCCGGCACCTGTATGAAGCTCTGAGAGCCCTTGACCCGACGGTGCCCGAACTTCTGCAGGGCGCCTGGGACGACGTCCACCGAGCAGGCCCCGCAGCTGCGGCGAAGGCCGCCAACTGCGTCATCGAGGTGGTCGATCGCACGTTCCGGGCAGCTGCTCCAGACGAGAGTGTCCGGGCATGGCACCGGGCAGAGAATCGTCCGAAAGCCGAGTGGGAAGGCCAGACCCGACCGCCGCATGCTCTGCGGGCCAAGTATCTGGCCCGGAATTTTGGTGATGACCGGGTTCTTGTGGAAGCTCAAGCCGAAGCCTTTGCCGCCATCTCCCGGCGGATCCGCGGTCCGGTCCAGAAGATCAAGCATGCTTCGCGGGGTGACATCGCCAAGGTGAAGACGCTTCTGCTATCGGCCGAGTACCTGCTCGTTGCGCTCTTTCTGGGACGCGATGACCAGGCGCAATGATGTCACCGGGGATTGGTTCAAGCGGGCGCCGGAACGACCCCCGCCGCGAGGCACCAGGGCCGGGCGGGTGCGGCCGCCTCCCGAACGGCCTGCTCCGCGTCCGGCCCTGCCGGGCCGCTCGGGTTCCTACAGGCCGTCGACCGTGCCGGTGGCGCGCGTTGCGTCCCAGTTCCCGGCGTCGAGCATGGGGCGGATCGCGCTCTCGTAGGTCTGGAGGGCGCGGGGTGCGGAGTCGGCGCCCTGGCCCCAGGTCTCCTCGAAGCGGTCGGCCCAGCGTTCGACGCCCTTGAAGTAGACGGAGCTGCGGCCCTGCTGGTAGTCGGCGTCGCCCTGTTCCTCCTCGACGAGGGCGGCGGCCGCGGCGAAGACGACGACGTCGACGGCCTGGTCGGCGCGCAGGCGGTCGCGGACGGCGAGGCCGCAGGTGACGCCGAGGTCGCGGTGGCTGCCGACGAGGTCGAGGAGGGCGCGGGCGAAGTCCTGGGTGAGGAGGTCGGCGCGGCGGACGATGAACAGCCGGCTGATGGTGCCGCCGGTTTCGGTGAAGCGGCGGTTGGCGGCGAGGTATTCGCGGCGGCGGGTCAGGAGTGCCGGGTCGGTGGTCAGGTCGGCGGCGAGGATCCGCTGGGGCTCGGACTGTGCCTCGGTGACGGTTTTGACCAGCAGGGCGGACAGTCGTGGCACCTCGCCGGCGTAGACGCGCAGGTGTCCGTCGGCGATCTCGCTGTAGTCGGAGATGAGCTCGCGTTCCAGGCGGGAGCGGACCAGGTCGTAGTACGCGGAGTCGTCCATGGCCTTGAGGTTATTGGCCCGGCGCAGATGGATGTATGCCTTCCGCATCCACAGATGTCCTGCGGCCAGCAGGAGGATGAGCACGCCCTGGACGATGAGCAGCGCTTTGAGGTTGACGTGGTCGGCGGCCCAGCCGACCACGGGCACGATGAGTCCGGCGAGACCGATCAAGGCGCCGACCGCGGGCGAGCCCAGTGTGTCCAGGATCCCGGCGGCCGGGCTCCGGCGCTGTCCAGGCATGAAGAACCTCCCCCTCCAGCGGCCGCTCGGGGCCGCATGGTGTTCATGTGTTCCGTCTGCCCGCCGGCCCCGGTTCCCCGCCCCCGGTGAGCGGGCGTCAGGTGCCGTGCGCGGGCAGGGTGATGTCGTAGGTGATGTCCCAGCGGTCCGCGGGGACCAGGAGGTCGGCGGTCTCGACCGGGCGGCCGGTGCTGTCGTGGTGGGTGCGTTCGATCAGGGTGGCCTGGGCTCCGGCGGCGATGCCGAGGAGCTGTGCCTGGTCGCGGCCGACGTGGACCGGGCGGGGCCGCTCCGTCACCCGGGTGACGGTGATGCCGAGCTGTGCCATGCGGGCGGTGACGCCGTGTCCGGCGTAGGGGCCGCCCTCGGGCAGGACCACGAGGGTGCCGCCGGTGACGGTCATCGGCTCCCAGCTGGTGCACAGCATCACCGGCAGGCGGTCGGTGAGGAACTCGTACGCGGTGCGGACACACAGTTCGCCGGCCTCCACTCGGAGGCGGGCGGCGATCTGGGGCGGGGCGGGGACCTTGGCGGCGCTGTCGGCCTCCCACGTGCCGGTGAAACCGGCCGGAGCCGGCCCGCGTGCGGGTTGTGCCGGTCCGGGCTGCGGGATACGCGGCAGGGTGCGGCGTTCGAACGGGGTGCGGACGTAGGTGCCCGCCCCGGGCCGGCCTTCCAGGACGCCCCGGGAGATGAGGAGTTCCTGCGCGCGGCGGATCACGTTCTCCCCGACGGCGAGCTGGCGGCCCAGCTCGGTACGGGAGGGGAGACGGTCTCCGGGGGCCCAGGTCCCGCCGGTGATGCGCTCCTGGATCACGGCTGCCGCCCGCAGGTAGGGAGCAGCTGTGTCCGAGCTGCCGTCAGCCATGCCACTCCTCAACGGTGTTGCTGACCCGGTGTCGCCCGGGCGGGCGGCCGCCCGGCCGGGTACGGGTTGACAATCTAGTCCACTAGCTGGAAGCTAGTTAACTTGATTCACTTTACGTAATCGACGTTGAGCGGATGCGAGTCCTGTGAGCTACGACCGCCAGACCGCCGAGATCTGCTCAGCGGTCGCGCAGCTCGCCGCCCTCACCGGACACGAACCCCGTGTCATCACCGAACCCGGGGCCGTCCGCGTCGAGAGCGACCTCACCGACGCCCTGGTCCCCCGCTGGCTGCACCTGCTCGCGGTCCTGGACTTAGGCGCGACCTACGGCCTGCGGAGCGCCGGCGGCCACCAGGTCGCCTGGCTCCGCTTCGAGTTACGGAAGAGCCGCCCATGACACCTCCGCCGCATCCGTTCGCCAAAGGCCACGGCGCCGGGAACGACTTCATCGTCCTGCCCGACCCGGAGGGCCGCCTCCGGCTGACCGGGGAGATGGTGAGAAGCCTGTGCGACCGGCGCACCGGCATCGGGGCGGACGGCGTCCTGCGTGCCGTCCACTGCACCGCCGCCCCCGAGGCCGCCTCCATGGCCGGGGAGGCCGAGTGGTTCATGGACTACCGCAACCCGGACGGCAGCACCGGCGCGATGTGCGGCAACGGCATCCGCGTCCTGGCCCGCTACCTCGTCGACACCGGCCTCAGCCCGGCCGGCGCCCTCCCCATCGCGACCCGCGCCGGAACCCGCCACGTCCACATCCCCCGCCCCAGCGCCCGCTTCCGGGGCGAGGTCACCGTCAAAATGGGCCGCCCCGGGCTGCCCGGGCCCGACGGCATCACCGTCACCGCCGCCGGACGCACGTGGCCAGCCCTCCACGTCGACATGGGCAACCCCCACGCCGTCGTCCTCCTCGAGGACCTGGACCAGGCGGGTGGCCTGACCACCGTTCCCGCCGTCACCCCGGCCGACGCCTTCCCCCACGGCGTGAGCGTCGGCTTCGCCGCCCTCCGGGGACCCGCCCGTATCGGCCTGCGGGTACACGAACGCGGCGCCGGGGAAACCCGCGCCTGCGGAACCGGGGCCTGCGCGGCGGTCACCGCCGTACGGACCGCAGGCCTGTCGGCCGCGGCCGACAGCTACCTCGTCGACGCCCCCGGCGGCCGGCTCCGCGTCGCCGTACTCCCCGACGGCACCCTGCACCTCACCGGCCCCGCCGCCGTCGTCGCCCAAGGCACCATCCACTTCACAACTCTCACGGCCGACATGGACGCAAGCGTGACGCCCGCCGCATGAGGCGGGCGTTGTCGAATCGTTCGTGTCCGGTCGCAGGTATCCCCGGGTACGGCGTCTCTTCCGCCTGCGGTGCCCGGACTTGGGTGAAACGCCCAGCATGCCGGGCGTCTCGAAGTGCTCCGGGCAAACTGCCAGTGCGGTCGTCGGACCGGAGAGGCGGCGGCGCCCGTGCCAGGTACGGATGGCTACCGTGCCCGGACTTGTGCGGGACGTCAGGCCGGATACCCGGAGATCTTTGAGACTGCCCGGACTTCGGCGAGTGTCCGGTCCCAGTTAAGTGTGGGTAGTGCGAGGCCGTGACCTGGGGTGCTTCGTCTTGTCTGGGACACGGTCGCTGAGAATGTCCCGCTTATATGTGGGCAGTTCGTTGCGTGACGTGTGTATGAGAGCCGGTGTTTTCGACGGATTTCGGGGCCTGGCTCGCGTGGGGGCGATGTGGCGGTAGCGTGATCGTCATGACGGCTGAGGGCGAGGCGCTGGTCGGCGGCATGGCGAACGCAGGGGCGGTCTTCCGCCGTGGTGCGCTGGTGGAGCGCCCGGCGCCGCGCAACGCGCGTGCCCTGCATGCGTACCTCCTTGCCCTGAAGGAGCACGGCTTCGACGCAGCGCCGGCCCCTGTCGGTCTCACCGAGGATGGCCGTGAACAGCTCACCTTCATCCCCGGAGACGTGGCTCTGCCACCGTTCGCGGACTGGGCGATGACGAAGACCGCCCTGGAATCGGTGGGGAGCCTGCTGCGGCGCCTGCATGAAACCAGCGCGGCCATCAAGGTCGACACCCGTGCCGGGTGGCCAGGGGACCTGGCCGATCCGGAGGGGGGAATGATGCTGTGCCACAACGACGTGTGCCCGGACAACGTCGTCTTCCGCGACGGCCGTGCCGCTGCCCTGATCGATTTCGACCTGGCAGCTCCGGGCCGTCCCCTCTGGGACGTCGCCATGACCGCCCGCTACTGGGTGCCTCTGGTCGATCCCGCATCCGCAGCCGCCTTCTACCCCTCCGGGTTGGATGCGCCCGCGCGGCTGCGGATCCTTGCCGACAGCTACGGCCTTTCGCCGCAGGACCGCGCCGAGCTGCTCGGCGTCATCGAGCAGGCCACCGACGTCTGCCGGGCCTTCGTTGCCCGCCGCGTGGCTGACGGTGACCCCGTTTATCTCCAGGCACTGGCCGAGCGCGGTGGATGGGAACGCTGGGACCGCATGCAGACCTGGCTGGCGGAACGCCGCGAGATGTTCACGGCCGCCCTGCTGAACTGACCGCCCGGAGCTGCGAGGACAAAGTCACCGGGCGTTCTTTGTTGGGGGTCTTGCAGAGGGCAGGAGGGCTTCGATCTTTCTGGCTGTGGCCTCGATGGTGGTGCTGAGCCATGTGCGGCTGGTGCCTCGCAGGGGTGCCTGCAGCGCTCGGGCCGCACCGACTTGAACGGGACCGACCACAGGCGTCCCAAAGACCCTCGCTCGCGGACCCCGGCCGCGCTGACGTACTCCAGCCCGACACCCTCCGCCGACACCTCGCGCACACCCATCCGGGCCTCCGGTACGACGCCGACCAGCAACTTCGACCGTAGAAGCGCCGTGACCGCCGTACCTACAGAAGACCGGAACACTCCGGAACTTGCCTACACATGACCGGGACCCGGTCGCACATGCCTACAGAAGAGCGGGACTGCCTACACATCGCAGAGACAGGACAGCGAGACCGGACAGTTCGCGCGTTCACCTCAACGCGCCATCCCCGCAAAGCACCCCAGAACGTAACTCGAAATGGGTTAAAGAATGGGGTAAACGTTGGGGTAAGTTCTGCTAGTGTTCGGGGTGGAGGTAGACAGATATGGCATCCGAGGAAGAGCTGTTCGCGAACATCGACGCGCTGCTGGCGGAGGAGCCGCAGCTCCCGCCCCCGGCGGAGCGCGCCCGGCTGCGGGAGGCGGCCGGTATCACCCAGGCCCGTCTCGCGGCCGCGCTGAAGACGTCGACGCAGACGGTGAAGAACTACGAGAACGGCCGCTCCGAGCCGAAGTCACCGCGCCTGGAGGCGTACCAGCGGCTGCTGAACGGCTGGGCGGCGAAGTACCCCGTTGGCACTTCGGCCGTAGCGCCCGCCCCGGCTCCCATCTCGACCCCCGTGCCACAGCCGACGCCGGAGACGTTCACCGGACCGACCACCGCGCCCGCATCCGAGGAGACGGTCGTACCGGCGACTCCCGCCGCCCCGGCCGCGCCCGGGCGTCCCGCCCGTCCGGCCGCCCGCCCGGTGACGTCCTCGCGGCGGCCAGCCGTGAAGAAGGCCGCGCGCCCGGCCGCCGATCCGCGGTTCCCGCACGGTCCGCTCGCCGTCCTCGACGGCGACGGCTCCGCCTACGGGGTCGACGGGATCGTGCTCGACTGCCCGGCAACCACGGTGCCGCAGTTGGTGGAGTGGACGCTGAAGGAGTCCGGTCTCGGAGCGTCCAAGCTGCACCGCTACGGCAAGGACTCCGACCCGCTGATCGTCCTCACCGCCTCGGCGGCGGTGAAGTTGGGGCTGCCCGAGCGCCTGGAGGGCCACGAGCAGCGGCGCTCGCTGCGCCTCCCGGAGGACCACCCGGTGGTCAAGCAGGTCGCGAAGGCGAAGTGGCAGCTGACCCAGCGCGGGTTCGGCCCCTGGGCGCGGATCTACCGCAAGGCGCAGGGCCGCGACCGGCAGTGCGTGCAGCTGGCGATCCTGTCCTGGGACGCCCTCGACGTCCGGTCGTGGCCCGGGGTCGCCGAGATGGAGCCCGCCGACATCGCCCGCGTCCTCGGCGTCTACGCGACCCGGGTCACCACCCCCCGCGGTTCCACCGCCGTCTCCGGCCTGGAGCTGATGACCGCGCTGCGCCCGCCGACGAAGGCCGTCCAGGACCCGGAGACCGGCAACTGGGTGTCCGGCCACAACGCGGGCTCGCTGGGGACGGAGCCGATGGACCCGGCGCCGCCGGAGGCCACCCCCGAGCACCCCGTGGTCGTGGACTCCGGCTGGACGGGCGGGTTCCTCAACGAGGAGGCGTACCAGTGGGTGCGCGATGTCGACCTGCTGACCGGTCAGGAAGCGGCGCTGCCCTTCGCGGTCGGCCTCGACCTGAACACCGCCTTCCTCGCCGCCGCCGCCCGCCTCACCGTCGGCCTCTCCGCCCCGGATCACTTCCACGCCCCGAAGTTCAACCCGAAGATCCCCGGCTCCTGGCTGGTCGACCTCTCCGGGATCGAACTCGACCCGCGCCTCCCGAGCCCGTTCACGCCGGACGGCACCCGCCCGACCGGTCCGGCCTGGTACCAGACGCACACCGTCGCCTACGCCCAGGAGCTCGGGCACGACGTGCACCCGATCCAGGCGTACCTGCGGCGCGAGACCGGGGCGTATCTGGATCCGTGGCACGACCGGCTCAAGACCGCATACGTCGACACCCTCGCCGACCTCGGTGTCACCAAGGACCTCACCGACACCGAGTTCCTGGCCGCGATGGAACACCACAAGCAGAACGACCCCGCGATGGCCGCCGTCCTGTCCGCGATCAAGGCGACGGTCAAGGGCGGTGTCGGGAAGTTGCGCGAGCGCCCGCAGGGCAAGAACTACAAGGAGGGGGAGCGGTGGCCGGCCCTGTCGCGGCCGACCTGGCGACCCGACATCCGCGCCGCCGTCATCTCCAAGGCGCGGGTCAACATGCACCGCAAGCTGGGCAACATGGTCAAGATGACCGGCCTCTACCCGCTCGCCGTGCTCTCCGACTGCGTCGTCTACCCCAGCCCGGGAGCCTCCCCGCTCGACTTCCTCCCCTACGCCGCGTCCGGTAAGCCGCAGCCGGGCGGGTTCCGCCTCGGGCCCACGCCGGGTCTGGCGAAGCTGGAGGGCGTCCAGCCGATGGCCTGGGCGGTCGACCTCATGGATCAGGGCCTCAACCCCGCCCGCCACATCAAGGGCGACGGCCACGACGCCGTCCTCGACGAAGGAGAGTGACCCGTGGGTGAGATTGAGGACGCCATCGAGCGCGCCGACCGAGAAGCGTTCACCCGCCAGCCGCCGAAGACGCTCGCGGGCCGCATCAACTACCTGCTCCGCCAGCTCGGGTCCGCGAAGGCCGTCGCGCAGGAGCTGGGCGTCACCGCGGACTCCGTGAACCGGTACCGCCGCGGCGCGAGGAAGCATCCGCCGAAGGACATCGCGGCGAAGATCGATGATGCCGTGCGGTCCCGCTGGCAGCCCGGCGTTCGCAAGCGCCGGCACCAGCAGGCCGCCGCCAGCGGCATCACCGTGGAGACCCGCGCCCGGTTCGGCTACACCGCCTCCGTCGGCTCGACCGACGACGGACGCTTCCGCCGCCTCACCGTCAGGCTCCCCGCGGCCTACGCGCAGCGTCTGTTCGACGCCCGTAACACGGGGGCCAGCGACCAGGAGATGCGTGGGATCATCGCCGAAGGACTCAAGGACGTCTATTTCCAGGACGGCGGAGGCCGCGCTATGGGACTCTCGGACGTCGCCATCAACGACATCGACTATTTGGATATCGGCTACTGAATTCGGAGCTTTTTATGGCGAGTATCAATTACCCGTATCCGAATCCGGAGAACGATTCCGAGCGTGCGGCGAACCGGCAGGCCTCCGACGACTACCAGCGCCAGGAGGAGGAAGCCGGAGACTTCCTCGACTGGGCCGAAGGGTTCCCCGCGGTCACCTCCGAGGTCCTCCTCGAACAGGTGCGGCTCGACCTCACCACGGCCGGCCTGCACGTCGCACCGCCCGAACCGCTCACGGACGGGGACCAGGGCGGCGTCATCGTCTACCTCGACGATGACGCCCAGGTCGTCGTCGACTGGCTGCCCCACGCCCGCCTCGACCGCGCGGCACTCGACATGGTCGAAGCCGACCGCACGGACCACGAGGCCGTCATCCGCTACGAGACGGTCCGATCAGCCATGGACACCGCCCTCGCCACCATCCTGACCGGCTTCGGCTACACCACCCGCCGACCGCAGTCCGGATCCGGGACCGGGACCGGCCACATCGTCCTCCAGCCCTCCACCACCCCCGACGCCCAGGAGTAAGCGCGTGTACAACCCCGACAAGAGCCCGCTGCCCGACACCGGCGACGCCGTCCGCATCGCCGACGCCCTGCTGGGCAGCCCGCACATCAGCTTCGTCGCCCCGGCCGAACCCGGCGACGAGACTGTCTGGTTCCGAGACGCCGACGGCCTCGGTTTCGAACTGTCCCTGACCACCGTGGAGCCGGTCCCCGACGCGGAGCGCGTGGCCTACGCCTGGGACGCCGTCGCCGCCGCGATCGGCAACCACCCGCACTTCATCCGCGCCGCACTCGAACAGAAATCCTTCGGGCCGCTCAACCTCGACACCATCACCGCGCAAACGCGCACCGGCAACGAGTACACCCTGAAGCTGACCGGCGCCCCGCGCCCCGGCTACGGAAAGGAGCCGGCCTCCTCGCCCACGTCCCCGGCCGCCGACATCGCCTACGCCGCCGACCGGCTGCTGGGCAACGACCCGAGCGACGCAGAGCGGGCGACGGCCGAGCTCCTCAACCACCTCGCCGCCACCTGGGACCGCCAGGAACCCTCGATGCGCCGGCACGCCCGGGCCGTCGCCCGCACCCTGCGCCGGTAGAAGGGGATCCGTCCGTGCCCGCATCCACGGCCACCCGGCGCGCGTACCGTGAGGTGACGACCCGCCGGGAGGACCAGATGAGCGCGCAGCCCGACCACGCCCCCGCCACCCCGTACGCCCCCGCGCCCGGGGCACCGGCCGAACTCCTCGCCCAGCTGCGCGCCGACAAGCGCGCCGACTCCTGGGTGCCGGCCTTCGAGCGGGAGTGGGCGGCCGCGCTGGAGGAGTCCCGCGCCACGTTCTCCCTCGCCGGACTGTACGAGGTCGTCCAGGACTGGCAGGGCCGCATCGCGCACGCCCCGGCGGTCGACGCGTTCGCCGCCTCCGGCTACGACGACAGCGACGCCGTCGACCTGGCGGAGCTCCGCCGGCGGCGCCGGTGAGCCCGTCGCCGTACGCGGTCCGCGTCTCTGCCCCGGCCGCCAAGGTCCTCGACGCCCTGCCCGAGCACGCGGTGGACACCGTGTGGGACATCCTCACCGCGGCCGCCGCCGATCCGTGGGGCTTCCGGCAGTTCGACACCGACGACGACGAGGGCAAGGACGTCCGCTACGCGGCCGTCGGCCGGCTCTCCGTCACCTTCTGGGTCAACCGGCCCCTGCACAGCCTGACGGTCCTGAACATCGTCTGGCTCGGGTAGCCACCCTGGTGACAACGCCCCGGCCCCCTGGCACTCGAATTGCCAGGGGGCCGGGGCGTTTCGCATCGTAGCCACCGCCGTACCCACCAGTTGCCACCCGGGCGGCAACGCGTATCCGCGCGCAGCGGCGGGGGCGTTTGGCCACTCGCGGTCAAAGGCGAAGGAATCTGCTCGCCTTGTGGTGAGTTGCGGTCAACGCTGTTCCGGGGCGCGCGGGGCGGGGATCCTCGGACGGGTCAACGTGTGCCTGTCCGACGGGAGCGAACTGTGAGTTTTGTCGATCACCGTCATGAGCGGGACATCACTGCCGAGCTGGGCGGTCCGGCCCCCTACGACCCGACCTGGCTGAACGGCCAGGGCCGCGCCCTGGCCGTGGACACCACGGTGGTGGCCCGGCTGTACGGGGCGGCCCGGGAGGGCTGCGACGACTGCCGCGAGGACTCGCTGGAGCAGCTGTGCCGCAACCCGGGCCAGGTGGCCGCGCTGGCGCTGTGGGCCTGCACGCGCGTGATGGACACCTTCGCCGACCTGCCCATGGAGATGCTGGAACGCGGCGACCCGGCCTTCCGACGGCTGGCGCGGGCCTACTCGAACAGCACCTTCCGGCACGGCTTCGACGCACGCGAGCTCACCGACCTGCACGAGACCTGCCAGCGCCTGGATCCGCACACCCTCCAGCCTGCCGCGGAACGGGCTCTGCAGTTCCTGCTCGCGAACCCAGCAGACCCGGCCCTGTTCGGCTCCCTCACCGGCACCTACACGCCCGGCGACGAGGACGACGCCCAGGACTACACCCTCACCCGCCAGATCATCGGCCCGGAGGAAGTCGTCATCACCCTCACCCCGCACGGCGACACCCACCTGCGCCCCGGCGGCCACCATCACGGCTGAAGCCGGCCCCGCCTTCGCATCACGCCGGGCCGGTGTCGCGTGACCTCTCGCAGCAGGTGGAGCGTTCTCACCGGACCTTGAGCGCGGTTTCCTGGCCGTCGGCGTCGCGGCGGCCTTGCCGGGCGAGGTACTTCCGCTTGCGTTCTTCGATCTCGGCCTCGGTGAGGATGTGGCAGCCACATGCGGCTTCGGGGATGAGATCCGGATCCGGGTTCTCGCACCACGGATCGAGGCAGTAGTGCATGTCAGGCGGTGCGACGAAGACCATGACCTCAAGATCCTCAACCGCTCCTGCCCGGTGGGTGCGCCACGCCGCAGAACCGCTCAAGGGTTTCGGAGAGAACACTCAACGTACGAGAGGTCGTCACGCACCTGGTGTCACGTCAGCCCCAGACTGTGAGGTCTGTAAGCCTCACAGGCCCGTTTCCGCAGGTAGACGGGCTGAGCTATAAGGCTGTGAGGTTGTGAGGCGGGAGTTCGCACCCGCGCTTCCGCACGCCCTGGTCGGGTTCGCCGACGGGGAGCACGATGGAGGCATGGGTAAGAAGGACCGGGACCAGGACGACGTCGCCGAACCGGCACAGCCGACGCTGACCACCGCGCAGGCCCGCGAGGTGACCGCCGGACTGCGGGAGGCAATGGACGACGTCCGGCGCTCCGTGGCGGTGCTCGCCGCCCGGGTCCGCGACGCGCACACCGCCCGAGTCTGGACACCCCTCGGATACGGCTCGTGGGAGGCGTACTGCGGATCCGAGTTCGGTATCAGCCGCGCGCAGGCGTACCGGCTCCTCGACGTAGCCCGCACCCTGGCCGCGATCCACGACGCCGTCACCGCTGGCCCCGGGACGTCCCGCACGCGAGACAGCGACCCCGGCGCCGCGGCCGCGCTCGACTACGGCCTGTCCCAACGCGCCCTGATCGACGTCTCCGGCCGTAGCGGCGACGTCGCGGAGCTGATCACCCGCCGCCTCGCCACGCTCGCCCACAGCGGCCTCCAGGCGCTCGATGAGCCCACCGTGCGCGCCGTGGTCCGCCAGGCCGTCCGCGACGTCCGCACCGCACCGCCCCCGCCTCCCGCCGGTCCGCCGGCGGATCCCGCACTCCCCGAGCTGCGCCGCGTCGTCGACGACCTCGCCGCCACCACCCACCAGCTCGGGGAGCTGATGCTCGAAGTCGCCCCGGCGTACCTGTCCGACAACGCCGCGGCCGACGTCCTGGCCCCGCTGTGCGAGCAGATCGGCGAGGACCTGGAGAACGGCCTCGCGGCCCGCCGCTACGCAATGTCCGGCGACCGCCGCGCCCTCCACGGCACCGTCCTGTAGGCCACTCACCCCGGCGCTCCTGTGTGACACACAGCCCGTTTCCCCAGGTGGGCGAGGCGTGCTGTGAGGGTGTGAGCTGTGAGGCGAGGGCCTGCCCCGACGGGATGCCGCTGCTCCTGGCCGTGCTGCTCGCGGTGGTGTGGAACGGGTTGCTGCTCGAGAGGCAGCGGGGGTGGTGGCCGTGGTTGGCGGAGTGCTGCTCGTGGTCCTGGTGGTGGTCGTCGGGGTACAGCACGGTGGTGTCGTGGGTGCAGCGCAGTATTTGCATGGGCCAGGCGGCACACGGGTGCTGCACGGGTAGCAGGCCGGCCCCGGCCGGAGCAGCACGGCCTGCTGCTACCCGCTGCCCGAGACTCTTGCTGCAAGCCCAGATAGCAGCAGGTCGCCTTGCTGCTCCACGGCGGCGGAGCTGTAGAGCGCAGTTCTGCGATGTTATGCGCGAGATCTATGCACGGCTGCTGCATACAACGCGGCGTCCGTGCTGCTCGCTGGCCCTGCCACCTTGGGCTTTCCCCTCCAGGGGAACGATGTACGCACTCGCCGGGACAGCCGCCGCGTGTTCTAGAGAACCAGAACAAGACGGTTCCCCTAGTGCTACCGACGCGGACACGAGCACGGCGCCACACCCGAGGGTGTAGCGCCGTGGTGCCGAGGCCGGCGGTGGTCAGCGGACGCGCTTGAGGCGGGTCGGCTTGGTGATGGGGGTGACGTTCCCCTTGGCTCTGGCTTCGGCCTTGCGGGCCTTCTCGTCCAGGTGGAGCTGGAAGCGGCGTTCGTACTCGTCCTCGAAGTCGCCGACGTCCAGGCGCATGTCCCGGGGCAGGGCCTTGACGGCGCGTTGCTGTTCGCGGGGGTCGTTGAAGGCGGCGATCATCGGGTGGAGCTGGAAGCGTCCGCGGCGGACTACGGTGACGAGCCGGGCGGCGACCAGGTGCTGCATGGCGCGGCTGATCACGCCGCGCTCCATCGCGAGGCCGGTGGCCAATTCGTCGTGGGTGGCGACGACCAGGCCGCCCGATTCCTGCTCGCTCATCATGTGCAGCAGCAGCGTGTAGGCGGTGGGAGGCAGGCGCGGCACGTACGCGAGACCGTTGAAGCTGCCCCACAGCACGTTGCGGCGCGGCATCCATTCCTCTGCGGCAGCGAACGTCATGACGTGGCCTTCCCTTCCCCATCCGACCCCTTGCGTACTTCCAGTTTCGCGCCCGGAGCGGCCATCGCCCGGAACGCGTCGGGCACGTCCGGGTCCTCCATGATCTCGCGCAGCAGGTCCAACTGCTCCACCCTGTCCCCCATACCCGTCTTGGCGCGCTTCTTCTCGCCCTTGCGCGGCTCTCTGAGCCCGCCGCGCAGCGAGGCGGCCGGGTTGAGCTGGTAGACGCCCCGCTGGACCTTACGCAGAGCCCCGTCGGCCTCCAGGACGTTGAAGACGCGGCTGATGTGAGGCCGGCTGTATCCGAGATCGGCGGCTACATCCTCGTGGGTGGCCTCGATCAGGCCGCCGGGCTTCTGGGAGCCCATCAGGTGGAACAGCACCACGAGCACGAACCGGTCGCCGTCGTAATGGACAGCGGCCCAGCGCATGAACTCCAGGCTGTCCATGGAGAACGCCTCGCCGATGAATCCCGTGCTGGAGCCGACGGGGAAGACCTGGGCAGCATGTCCGGCGGGCAGCTCAAGGGTGGGGCCGACGGACCGGTTGTACGCGGTGGGCGGCGGCTTCGGGCGGCGCCGGCGACGGGACGGCGCATCGGGCAGCTTCGGTGCTGCGCTGCCGTCCAGGGGCCCTGAGCTCATGGGGTTGCTGCCTCCTTGATCGTCGTGACGTCAGCACCATAGCGGAGATCCGTGGCAGTAGTGCCACCAAAACGCAGCAGCGCCAACACGAAAGTCACCCGTACGTCAGCCCTGGACTGACCTTCGGGTCCGAGGCGACTCCGACGGCACCGCTGACGCACCGTGCGTAGATCCGTGGCAGTACTGCCACGAAACGATGTTGATGGGTCAGGACCGCCTGACATCCCGACCGAGATATGTCAGTCCTGGGCTGACATATCTCTCCAAACCCAACGCTCTGACCTGCGGAAACGTGGAGCTCTTACCTCTAGAGCGCGCGCGCGTGATACCTGATCTCCCCACCGTGATCAAGTACCGCCACGCCGTGGGATCCGCCCCTCAGCAGCAGTATCAAAGCGCGCCGCACGGACCCCGTCGTGGCGCGCGCGGCTTCGCGTGCGGCGCCGCGACCCGGTGCGGGTCGTGGGCGGCAGCAGCGGCTCTGAGTCTCGGGTGGTACCGGCCGTGACGATCAAAAGCAAGGAAGCGTGGTCGGTGCCGGTGGTGGGTTCCGCCCCCCGGCCCTGGGGGGCCGGACGGCTCCGGTACCTCCGCACGTCGAATTCCAGCGTTCCCATATCGGGCTTCCGTTCTGTGGCTAAGCTGTTCAGGGCCGCGTAATTCTGAATTCAACGGGGAGTTATTCGGCCGGGGCCGGGGGGTGTCGCTGCCAGGAACCAGACGCTACACAGTCACCGCCCGTGATGCATCAACCCTGACGCACCTTCGTCCTCTCGGGTGGCGCGTCAACAGATTCCGCCCCATGATTGCGGGTTGGCGTGTATGCTGGCGGGGCATTGACAAACGTGAGCGGCTCGTTTCGAGGGTGGGGGAGGGGTCAGGGTGGAGCGCAGCGGAGCCCGTCACTGCGGTGGGGCCGGCACCTATGCGGGCCGATGGTCCGCCACTCTCGTTGCTGGGGTGATGGCTGGGATTCCCAAGCCCTACACAGGCGCGCGCGTGATGCACCTCCTCCTGTAGCCAGCTCCGGTGATCGCGCTTGCGCGGTCGCCTCCAATTCGCGCTTGCGCGAATTGCATTCCGTCCGAAATTCCGTTTACGGAATTCCATTCCGGCGCCTGCGCCGGAATTCGAATTGCGCTTGCGCAATTCATTCACTATGACCCGGCTTGCCGGGGCATA
>NZ_CP109585.1 GCF_036250755.1 Streptomyces uncialis
CGCGTACGGGCCGTACGGGCCTCCCGTACGGGCGCCGTACGGGCGTCGTCCGTACGGGCCGTACGGGGCGCCTCCGTACGGGCCGTACGCGGGGCTTCCGTACGGCCGTCCGTACGGGCCGGTCCGGGGGATTCCGTACGGCCGTCACCGGGACCGTCCGTACGGGCGCCGGACACGGCGGCGTCCGGCTTGGTGTCGTGGTCCCCTTCGAGGAGGCGGTGGATCCGCCAGACGATGGCGACCACGACGATCACGGCGACGCTGATGAGCCAGACGCTCGGGTGCTCCTTGCCCTTGGCGTCCACCTCCATACCGAGGCCGGTCATGTCGGCCGCGTGGTAGGTGAGGTTCGTGGCCGCCATCAGCCCGAGCGCGTACGGGACATCCCGTTTCATCCGGAACGCCGTGACGGCGTAGATGTCCAGTCCCACCGGCAGGGCCCAGCCCGCGTCCCCGATCGGCGTCTTGCCCAGACCGACCATGGTCGCGAACGCCCATTCGCCCGACGCGGTCAGGATGATCACCGCAGCGAGCCCGGTCCAGATGCTGACCTGCTTGATGACCTGCTTGCGGGACTCCTTCTTCTCCACGGCGACCGTCTCCTTCTCGGCGAGGCGGCGGGCCTCCCGCGCGGCCTCCCGCTCCCGCTCCGCCTGCCGCAGTACCTCGTCCGCCTGCTGACGGACCCCGGCGGCTGCCGTCCGGGCTGCGGCCTCTGCCTCCTTGCGCAACTGCTCGGCCCTGGCGCGGAAGCCCGCCTCGATCTCCGCCCGGTGGGCGGCGGCTTCCTCGTCCAGATCGAGCTTCGCGGAGCGGCGGGTCAGCTCCAGCTCGGAATCGAGCGCGGCCCGGGCGGTCCTGATCTCCGTCGCCTGTTCCTGGGCTTCGCCCACGATCCGGGCGGCGTCGTCCAGAGCGTCCCGGTAGGCGGCCTCGGCCGCCGCCCGGCGCAGGGCCACCAGTTCAGCGGCCCGCGCCTCGACGTCGGCGATCAGCTCCATACTTCTCTGCTCCGCCTTGGCCAGCAGGTCGCCAGCCTCCGCCCCGGCGGCCGCGAGGGTCTGCGCGGTCTCTCCCGCCGCGTCGGCCCGGGCGGCGACGAGGACGGTCTGCGCGTCCTGCCCGGCGACGGCGCGGATGCACTCCGCGCCCGCCTCGGCCCGGCGCAGCCGGGTCCCGGCCTCGTCGGCGACTTCCGCCAGGACCTGCCGGGCGTCGGAGGCCGCCGCCCGCCGGATGTACTGGGCCTGGTCCTCGGCGGCCCGGATCAGCCGGGCCGCTTCCTCGGCCGCGCCCTGGCGGGCGCCGTCGAGGATGTCGGCGGCCCGGTCGCGCAGGTCAGCGGCCAGGGCGGCCGCGTCGTCCCGCATCTGCGGGGCCGACGGCACGCTCTCCGCCCCGGCCGGGCTGCGCGGCGGCGGTGTCGTCGTCTTCGGCGGCGGCTTGCGGGCCGCCGTCTTCCGGGTGCTGCGGGTGGCTGTACGGGCCGCCACGCGAGCTCTCCTCTCGTCCGGGTGGCCGCCCGGTCGGGCGGCCACCGTGTGCGTGTGCGGCTGGTCAGCGTCGGCGGAGGCTGCCGGCCAGACGGTCGGCCAGGTCGGTGACGCGGCGCCCGATCTGCTCGGTCCGCAGCCGGAACATCAGGTCACCCGACCTGCACAGCGCCGTCTCCGACCTGCTCAGCGGGCCCTCGATCACCGTGTCCAGGTGGGTCTCCAGCGGCGTCCAGCGGGCGCCGCGCCAGGCGGTCAGCACCTCGGCCGCCGCGTAGAGCGCAACCGTGTAGGCGATGACGACCAGCGCGTTCGCCCGCCGGCGGGCCGTACGGAGCGGGCCGCCGACGGGGCCCGAGGCCAGGACAATGTCGACCAGGTTCTGGTGGACCTCGAAGTCCACGGCGTCCCAGGTCTCCACGTCGCCGTGGCCCCGGCGGAACTCGTCCACGGCCGTCTGGGTCGTGCTGGTCAGGGTGGTCATGGCGTGTCCGCCTCTCCGCCCCGCACGAGGACGTCGTGTGCGCGTCGGATCCGGTCGGCCGCCTCGGGCGGCAGGGTGTCCAGGTCGATCTCGCGGAGCAGGCGGAGGGCCAGCTCGGTACGGAGGATGCGGACCTGGAGGCCGTCGACGGCGCGCAGGACGCGGTCCTGGAGGTCGTCGACACTGCGGCCCAAGGGGACGGTCTGCCGGTCAGACCTCGCGCCCGCCCGCTGGAGAGCGGTGAGCGTCCGGGTACGGATGATGCGGATCACCGGATTCCTCCCGCCACGCCGTGACGCCGCAGGTCGGCCTCCGCCTGGCGACGGGCCGCCTCGGCCTTGCGGGCCGCCTCGGCGGCCTCGGCCGCCGCTTTCGCCTGGGCGGCCTGCTCGTCGGCCGTCACAGCAGGCGGGAGGGGTCGGCGGTCGCGGTGCCGGTCAGCACCGCCAGCTCGTCGGCGGTCACCCAGTCCTGCGGGATCAGCACCCGCAGGGTGACGGTGCCCTGGCACATCGTGCCGGTGACGGCGAGCCGCCCGCCGGGCAGCGAGCCCGGCCGGGCGTCGTCGATCTCCGCGAGGATCGCCGGCAGAACGGGCGCGGCGGTCGGTGTCACGGTGATCGTCGCGACGATCGTGGACGGCGCCACCGTGACCTCGACGGAGACACCGTGCCGGGCCAGCATCTGGACCCCGG
The DNA here is from genome assembly GCF_036250755.1 of Streptomyces uncialis. Classification (NCBI taxonomy): domain Bacteria; kingdom Bacillati; phylum Actinomycetota; class Actinomycetes; order Kitasatosporales; family Streptomycetaceae; genus Streptomyces; species Streptomyces uncialis. The sequence continues at coordinate 2,673 of NZ_CP109585.1, forward strand.
CGAACAGCGGGAAGACCTCCGTGACGGTGTCGGTGAGGTCGTTGGCGATGCCGGTGGGATTCACCGGCAGGTCGGAAGGCATCATGATGGTCATGCGGATCAGCTCCCTGTGAGATCGGGTCGGTCCGTGCAGACCCCCGGCACACATGGCGTTCCAGCGCCGTGCCGGGGGTCGCGCCGTCTGAGCGGCGCGGTGAGCGGATGGGGAGTTGCACACGCTGGCTCGATGCCAGCCCCGACCCCACCCCTGGGGTCCTGCTCAGATCCGCTCTCGGGCTGCCGTGCGGCCAGCCCCCCGCTCAAGACCTCGCCAACCGGAAAAGCGCTGGTGAAAGGGTCGTCTCGTCGTAATGACGGCAGGGGCGCCGCGGCCCGAAATTCAGTCCACTGTTGAGTTCTCAAACAACGATCGGCCACCCATCACCCCGCCGCGAGTACGACGAGTTCACCGGGGCCGACATCTGGATCTGGCGCTTGAAGTGCAGGTATAGCCAACGCGACCGGTCGATTTAGCGCCCTAAACCGACCGTGCACCGAAACCATAGGACGCGACACCGCCGCGAGTCAACCACCTTGAACAGTTGCGGTTTAGTGGGGTAAACATGAGGCACGAAGGGAGGCACGGATGGAAAAGAATCGACCCGACGCTGCTTCGCTGACCGAGCTACAGGAACAGCTCCACTCAGCGTTCGACGTCGCATTGGCCCAGCTCAAGGGGTTGGGCGACCCTCTACAGCGGGCCAAAGCCGCTCACGGGCTCGTCGCCCGCGTGCAGGACTACGGCAACGAGATCCAGGCAGTGCGCAACGAGGCGATGAACGAGACCCTGCGGGTCGGGGAGCTGAACAGCACCCAGTTGGCCGCAGAACTCGGCATCAGTAAGGGACGGGTCAGCCAGCTCGCCAAGGGAGCTCCGCCGGAGCGCCTGTTCCTCGGCTCAGGCAAGGTCATCGTGGCGCTCGCCGAGAAGCTGGAGCACGGCAAGCTGCAAGACGGCCGCACCAAGCGGGTCCAAGGCCCGGTGATCGCCACGGAGGACTTCCAGACCTACGAGCATCTGCGGGAGTTGGCCGAAGACGTCGGCCTGGAGATCACGTTCGAGCGCATCCCGCTCGGGGGCAATGTGCGGCTCAACCGCAACAACCTGGTGGTGATCTGCGGCCCCAGGCTGTCGCCTCTGATCGAGCAGATCCTCGAAAGTGACCCTCACCTGCGGTTCGCCAAGGACGACGACGGCTGGTTCCTGACCGACCGGAAGACCGGTGAGGTCTATCGCTCGCCGATGGACCACGGCGACAACAGCGACGTCGCCTACTTCGGCCGGCTCCCGCGCCCCGATGGTCAAGGCACGTTCCTCTACATCGCTGGCATTCACGCCCGCGGCTCGGGTGGCGTCGTGCACTGGCTCAACAACGAGCTGGCGACCGTGCACCGAGAGCTGAAGGCGAAGCGCTTCTCGACCCTGATCTCCAGCACGTTCGACCCCGACACGCTGGAGATCACTTCCAGCAAGCGCATCACGCCGTTCTACCGCCCGGAAGGGGCCTGACGTGCAGGTATCCATGGCATCGACCCAGGGTGTGGGCGCCGCGAACGAGGACACGGTCCACGTGAGCCCCACCGGAGTGGTCGTGCTGGACGGCCTGTCCGCCCCGAAGGACCTGCCCATGGGGTGCGTGCACGGCACCCCATGGTTCGTACGACAGCTTGGCACCACTCTGATCAATCTGATCGGCGACGACGAGGTATCCCTCCAGGACGCCCTTCGCGCCGCGATCACCGAAGTGAACGACCTGCACCGCGACACCTGCGACCTGGACCAGGAAGCGGTGCCGGCCTCGACCGTGGTGATGATCCGCGAGCGCGGCGACGTCCTCGACTACCTGGTCCTCTCCGACAACGTCCTGGTGCTCGACCTTGGGGCCGACGGCATTCAGACGATCGTCGACAAGCGCGTCGAGGAGGTCGCGGCCGACGAGATGCAGGCAGCTCTGCAAGGACCGACCGGAACTCCCGAACACGCCGCCCGCGTGTCCCGGCTCGTCACCGTTCAGCGGCGCCTCCGGAACCAGCCCGGCGGCTACTGGGTCGCGGCCACCGACCCGGCGGCCGCCGACGAAGCGATCACCGGCTCCGTGGAACTCGCGCGGGTGCAGCAGGCCGCGCTGCTGACCGACGGCGCCAGCCGCCTCGTTGACTCCTTCGGGGCTCTCACCTGGGACGAGCTGCTGACGCTCCTGCGCGTTGAGGGACCGACTGCGCTGATCGCCCGCACCCGTGAGGCGGAGCTCGCCGACCCCGTGGGGGAGCGGTGGCCCCGCTTCAAGCGCTCGGACGACGCCACCGCGGCGTACGTCAAGATCGGTCAGCCAGTCTCGCTCTCCTCCGCCGCGCAGCGGCTGGAGCGTGGGAAGACCACCGGCTCATCGTGGGGGGCGGGCGAGCGATCCGACAGTCATGCGGCCGGGTTGGCCGACGCGCCGCCGGAGGTTGCGGCCGCACTGGGCATCGCGGCCGGCACCATGGTGATCCGCCGGACGCGTGTCTACCGCGACCGGCACGGCATCGTCGCCCACTCGACGTCCTGGATCCCTCGGGGGTTCGCGCGGGCGGCTCCGGAACTTCTACGCGGGGAACGGCTGCAGGGCGGCACGTCGCTCGACGCCATCGCCCGCGCCACCGGCCGCCAGGCCGTGGAACGTGACGACGTGACCGCCGCTCGTATCGCCACCTCAGAGGACGCGACGCTCCTGGAACTGGCCGACGACGGAGTGCACGCGATCCTCGTCCTGACCGCCCTGTTCCGCGACCGCGACGGACAACCGCTGGAGTACGGCGTGGACCTCGGCGCTCCCGGCCGGACTCGCGTCGAGACCTCGGGCGTGGCCCTGTGACTCGCTCCCGCGCACCGCGATGCGTTCTGATGGCCGGTCTTCCGGGCTCGGGCAAGACCACGCTCGCCCGCGAGCTGGAGCACCACGGCTTCGTCCGCATGTGCCCCGACGAGCAGGTCTGGCGGGAGCACGGCCACTACGGGCGGGACTTCCCACGTGGGGAGTACCGGATCCGGGAACGGCCGATCCTCGATCGGATCGCCGCCGAGCTGCAGGCCGCGCTGGGCGCTGGCCGGGACGTGGTTGTCGATCACGGCTTCTGGACCGTCGATGAGCGTGAGCAGTGGCGCGTGCTCGGCGAGCTGGCGGGCGCCGACGTCCTGCTCGTCTACCTGCCTGGCGACCACGACACCCTCTGGAAGCGGATCGACGAGCGGAACCGAGCCACCTACAAGGACCCCAACTCGATGTACTTCAGCGAGGACGACCTACGTCGGCACGGCAGCCGCTTCGTTGCGCCGGGGCCTGGCGAGGCGCCCCTCGTCTACGACGGCCGCCCGGCGACGGTCCTGACCGCCCTCGCCGACGGCGACACTCCGCAAACCACCCGTTAACCAACGCCGATCGGCCGGAAGGAGGCAAGATGACCCGCGAAACGCGAACAGGCCCCCGTGGGGGCCTGCCGGTCGCGCTCGCCGGTTGTGGTGGTCGGCGACGTGACCAAGCACCTGGAATGGAGGTGCCTGCGATGCGTTGCAGGCTACGCGTACCCACTGTCAGTGGGCCAGCGGGACACAGTGACACGCCGCCGGCGGCCCGCGCTTCCCGTGTGGCGGGACGCCTCCGCAAGTTCTCTCCCGGAGAACGGGATCTCGGAGTACTCGCGCCGGATACCCGGTACAACATCACGACGTCGTCCGGCACGATCACGGGATGCGCCGCCTTCTACCAGCTCATCGCCGGTTTCCCCAACCGGCGGAAGGACTCCACCATGTTCGTCATGACCGCTCGCGCCCCGTAACGCCGAAAGCCGCCCCTGCGCCAACAGGAGCGGCCCTCGACCTTCACAACCTGACTCAGTCCCCGGCCCTACGAAGCCACAGCTCCTGAGTCGTACGTCGGCTGATGCCGGGCTCCCGACCCTGTCGGGCCCGGTCACCATCAGCCAGGGTAACCGCCTACCCAGGTTCTACGCAGCACCGCTGATAGGCCCGTCCGGTTACCTGGTGAAGATCACCGACGTGCGGCTCTCTACCCGATTGGGAGAGATCGCACCTCATGCACCGCCCCCTCCGGCCCGCCTCCGCGGAGCACGCGACGGTAACCCTCGCGGCCGCGTACGAAGGCGCCGTGATGATGACTGCGAAGTGCCTTAACCCTGCTTTGACCTGCCCCGATGAGGGTGTCCGCGTTGGCGCGTACAACGCCTGGGTGACTAGCACCCCGGCGCCCACGCGCGCCTTGCCCACCCTGTCCGCCCCGGCCGCGCTGGCGGTGACCCGATGAGCACACCCAAGCGCCCGAAGGCCCCGGTGGCCACCCCTGACCAGGTGGTCGAGCTGTACGGGCCGGACAACGACGGCTGGTACGACACCCGGGTCAAGGACTGGATCGCCCTGTGCGAGGACCTCAAGGACGGCGAAGTCCGCGGCTACCTCGTGCTGCGCGGCCTGGTGGTCGACAAGTTCAAGAACCACGTCCGCGTGCTCTCGCTCCAGAAGCTGTGCGAGCTGATCCCCGGACCGAGTCGGGGCCCGAGCAGCCTCACCCGGGTCCGGGGCATCCTCGACGGCCTCACCAAGGTCGGCCTGGTGACCACTCCCGAGGGCCAGCCCATCAAGACGTCCTCGCGCGCGAGCGCCCTCATGAAGCCCCTCCGCCTTCGCATCAACGACTCGGCGCCGGTCGACTACGCGGGCTGGAGGAACGCCGAGGACAAGCTCAAGGCGCTCCGCACGGCCCTCGCCCACCTGATCGAGGAAGGCTCCGAAGAGGCCGCCGCAGCGGCTGACCAGGACGCTTTCGAAGCGGGTCGGATTTCCGACCCGGTGGACCCGTCGGGTCGGAAATCCGACCCACGGGGTCGGAAATCCGACCCACGGGGTCGGAAATCCGACCCGCCCACGGGGGGTGACCAGGGAGAACGCGATCTTCCTCTTGGTTTCTCCTCTGGATCTTCTCTCTCTCCCTCCGCAGAGGACGCAGCGGCAACCTCCGTCACACCTGACGCGGAGACGACGAAGACGAGAGAGACGGCTGCGCCGGAAGACAACCCCGCTCCGGCTGCTGCCGAGATCCCGGCGCCCCGCGACGGCCAGGCCGACGCCGAGCACCGGGCGGAGCTGCTGGAGATGCTGCTCGGCTTGCCCGGCCGGGACCGGATGAACCGCGACGAGGTGGCGGACATGCTGCTGCCGCTCGCCGTCGAGGCACTGGCCGCGGGCTGGACGGCGCCGAAGCTGCGCAACCACTTGGCCCGCAGCTGCGACCCGGACCGGGTCTTCAGCGTGGTGGCGGTCTACCGGATGCACCTGAAGCAGCTCCCGCCGGCCCCGGCCGGTGCGGGCGGTCACCCGGCGGCGGCCGCGCCGGAGTGCTCGAAGTGCAACGGGTCCGGCCTTGCCGAGGACCCGGAGACCTTCCTGCCGATCGGCCAGTGCGAGTGCCGCAAGCCCCGCGCCCTCGCGGCCGCGTCCTGACTGCCCGACCTTTCCCGCACAACAGCAGCGGCCGGAAACCTTGCCCGGCCCGGCCGCTGCCCGAATCCCGTGAACGGAGATCCACCATGAGCGTAGCTATCCCCGCCCCCGCCGCCTCCGGCGAGGACCTCGACCCGCGCGACTTCGAGCGCATCCCCCCTCAGGACCTGGACGCGGAGCAGTCCGTCCTCGGCGGGATGCTGCTGTCGAAGGACGCGATTGGCGACGTCACCGAGGTCCTGCAGAGCTCGGACTTCTACCGGCCGACGCACGCGACGGTCTACCGGGCGATCCTCGACGTCGTCGCCAAGGGCGAGCCCGCCGACCCGATCACGGTCGCGGCGCACCTGACCACGACCGGCGAGCTGACGAAGATTGGCGGCGCGGCCTACCTGCACACGCTGGTCCAGCAGGTGCCGACCGCCGCGAACGCCGAGTACTACGCCGAGATCGTCTACGACGCCGCCGTCGCCCGGAACCTGGTCGTGGCGGGCACGGCCATCGCCGCCAGCGGGTACGCCCGCGACGGCGAGACCGACGAGCTGGTCGAGCGGGCGCAGGAGCGCTTGTACGGCGTGGTCCGCCACCGCGGCGACGACTCGCTCAAGGACGCCTCGGAGGGCATGGACGCCACCTTCGACGACATCGAGGCGGCCGGGAAGCGCAAGAACGGTGAGCTCACGGGCGTGCCGACCGGCTTCGCCGACCTGGACAGCCTCACCGAGGGCCTTCAGCCCGCCCAGCTCATCCTGATCGCCGGGCGTCCTGCGATGGGCAAGTCCACCCTCGGCCTGGACATTGCCCGGGCCGCCAGCCTCAAGCACGGGCTGACCAGCGCGTTCTTCTCCCTGGAGATGAGCCGCAAGGAGCTCCACATGCGGCTGCTGTCCGCCGAGGGCTCCGTCGCCCTGCACCACATCCGCTCCGGCCAGCTCGACGAGGCCGCCTGGAGCCGGATGGCCAAGGTCAAGGCCCGCGTCGACGCCGGGAGCCTGCTCCTGGACGACTCCCCGGAGCTGACCGCCATGTCGATCCGCACCAAGGCCCGCCGGCTCAAGCAGCGCGGCAAGCTCGACCTGGTCGTCATCGACTACCTGCAGCTGCTCCAGTACGGCGGCGGCCGCCGTCCCGAGTCCCGCCAGCAGGAGGTCTCCGACATCTCCCGCCAGCTCAAGCTGATGGCCAAGGAGCTGGAGGTCCCGGTTATCGCGCTCTCCCAGCTCAACCGCGGGCCCGAGCAACGCACCGACAAGAAGCCGCAGGTCTCCGACCTGCGAGAGTCCGGCTCGCTGGAACAGGACGCGGACGTGGTGATCCTGCTGCACCGCGAGGACCAGTACGAGAAGGAGTCAGCCCGCGCGGGCGAGGCCGACCTGATCGTCGGCAAGCACCGCAACGGGCCGACGGCGATCATCACCACGGCCTTCCAGGGCCACTACAGCAGGTTCGTCGACATGGCCCGCACCTGAAAACGAACATCTGTGCGATTTCTGGTAGGTCCGACCATGCCCGCTGATGCCCGTGTCCTTTGACAGCGAAGTTAGTCGCTCTGCTCGCGTTGGTCTGCGGCGACTGGATTGATTGTCAAACGATCAAGTGATACGGGTTGGCTTCGTCACCGAGATGTGAGTTGGTTGGGGTTTCCCGGCGTCTGGTCTTGTGCCGCCCTCGGGCGCTTGTTCGCGCCGGAGTTTCGGGGCCTGGCCCGCGCGGGGTCGATGTGGCGGTAGCGTGATCGTCATGACGGCTGAGGGCGAGGCGCTGGTCGGCGGCATGGTGAACGCAGGAGCGATCTTTCGCCGTGGTGCGCTGGTGGAGCGCCCGGCGCCGCGCAATGTGCGCGCCCTGCATACCTACCTCCTCGCGCTGAAGGAGCACGGCTTCGACGCAGCGCCGACCCCTGTCGGCTTCACCGAGGATGGCCGGGAACAGCTGACCTTCATCCCCGGCGACGTGGCTCTGCCGCCGTTTCCGGACTGGGCGATGACGAAGACCGCCCTGGAATCGGTGGGGAATCTGCTGCGGCGCCTGCATGAGACCAGCGCGGCAGTCGCGGTCGACACCCATGCCCGGTGGCCTGGGGACCTGGCCGACCCGGAGGGGGGAGCGATGCTGTGCCACAACGACGTGTGCCCGGAAAACGTCGTTTTCCGCGACGGCCGTGCCGCTGCCCTGATCGATTTCGACCTGGCAGCCCCGGGCCGTCCCCTCTGGGACGTCGCCATGACCGCCCGCTACTGGGTGCCCCTGGTCGATCCCTCATCCGCAGCCACCGTCTACCCCTCCGGGCTGGATGCGCCCACGCGGCTGCGGATCCTTGCCGACAGCTACGGCCTCTCGCCGCAGGACCGTGCCGAGCTGCTCGGCGTCATCGAGCAGGCCACCGAGGTCTGCCGGGCCTTCGTCGCCCGCCGCGTGGCTGACGGTGACCCCGTCTATCTCCAGGCGCTGGCCGAGCGCGGTGGATGGGAACGCTGGGATCGCATGCAAACCTGGCTGGCGGAGCGCCGCGAGATGTTCACGGCCGCCCTGCTGAACTGACTGGCCCGGACCTTCGAGGACAAAGTCGCCGGGCGTACGACTAGGTTCGCTGGCAAGGAAGCCGAAACGACTGGGTTCGCTGTCAAACGCCTCGATTGGATGACAGCGGTCAGCCCGCGTGCGGGCCGGTGTCCCGTTTCGGGACACCGGCACCTATTAACTGGCCCCTGCACCCTCGGCCCGGGTGTTGGGTGCGGCTCGCACCGCACCCAACACCCGAGGTCAGGAGACCCCTTTCGGGGCCGTCCCGGCGTAAACGATCTTGACCCCCTCGCGTCGCGGGCCAGGGTCGTGACCCCGGCTGGGACGGCGGAGAGCCGGGGAACCGGGGGGCATGGGCGTGACAACACCGGCCGGTAATGAGCGCAAGGGCCTGTTAATAGCCCTTAGTAGGGGGCGAGGCCCCGTCACCCATTCGGGTGACGGGGCCTCGCTGTGGGGCGTCCCTGAGGGAATAAGTGCAGCTCAAAGCAATGAAAGGAGCCCTACGGGCACGACCTTCCAGGCTCCATCGGCTCCGCCGATGAGTACAGACGCGCTTCGCGCGGCGACTTACAGGAGCGGGGCGGGGCGTCTCTGAGCGGCCCTGTGCGACTCTCGGAGCTTGATCCGCACTCCCCGACGCCGGGCTGGAGATCGGCGCTCCTAACCCCCCTCACGCCCCTCCTCGGGCCTGTTCTGCATGATCGCCCGGCCCGGCAGCGCGGGCATCCGGCCAGGTCAGCGCATCGTTTGGGGTAGATCATCCGCATATGCGATGTTCACTGAGTGAATACTTAGGCAGCCTCGTCCGCGATTCGCAGACCTGCGGCCACCGTCGATCGAGCCGGAACCTTGGGCCCAGCCACATCGCGGCAGCAGTCAGCTCCCCGCCCGTCGGCACCAGTACGGGACCAGCGACGGGTTCGGATGGGCCAGGCTCAACCCTTTGTGGTGAGGGTGGGGTCGCCCCAGATGAAGTGGTCGACGGTGCAGTAGAGAGGATCGCCCTGACGATCGACTGTGGTGAGGGTCAGTCGCTCGACTCCGGTGACATCAACGTCGATCTTCTTGACGCGATCCCGGGTGGCGGTCCAAGAGCCGATCTCCTTGCCATCTGCCCTGAGCCCGAAGGTGCCGACAGCACCGTCCTCGCCTTTGATGCCGACGGTAGTGGTGAAGCGGTTGTACTCGCTGGCCAGGCTGTAGTCGGTCACGGAGACGCCGTCGGCGAGGCCGCATCCGTCCCAGAGGCTGTCGGGGTAGTCGTGGCCCCCGATGCGGGCTTCGCCCGTATTGAGGTCCCCGCTGGATTCGGGTGTCAGTTCCGACAGGAGCTTGTGCTGGGGCTTGGGCTTGGCGGGCTTGTCGATGCTGGGCGAGGGCGAGGGCGAGGGCGAAAGCGAAGGCGAGGGCGAAAGCGAAGGCGAAGGCGAGGGGGTTGCTTTGTCGGCGCTCCTGTCGGGGGATTCGTGGTTCTTCTCGTCCGCGGCCTTGTCGGGCGAGGACTGCACCTGCCCGGGTCCCTCAAGGTCCAGCAGCGGGTGGCCGGCGTTCCACCACACCACCCCGGCCCCCGCCAGGACGAGCAGTACAGCCCCCACGTACAGGGCGGTCTTGACCGGTTGACTCTGCGGACGCGACGGCAGAAGCCCTGCACGCGCCAGTGCTAACTCGCTGCCGGCGTTCTCCACGCTCGATGCGTGACCTCGACGGTTCGCAAAGAGGTGAACGCGTCGATCTGCACGGGCATGCACGACCGGAATCCGGCCCGGACGGGCCGGCACTTGTCCGGGCTGGTCAACGGCTTGTCCAGATCCTGTCCGGGACCGTACGGAAACGGCCGCCGAGGGCCGGAACCAGCGTTGTCCACGTGCCGCGGGGCCGGTCACCATGTCCGCATGGCGAATGTGGGGGAGTTGCAGCCGCAGGGGGCCCGTGATGTCGGGGAGTTCGCGGCTGCCTTACGACAGCTCAAGGAGCGTTCCGGGCTGACGTACCGACAGCTCGAAGAACGGGCCGCCGAGCACGGAGGAGTGCTGGCCCGCAGCACGCTGGCGGACGTCCTCAGCGGGAAGACCACACCGCGTCCCGAACTGGTGGCCGAGTTCGTGCGGGCCTGCGGAGACGCGGAGCGGGTGCAGGAATGGCTGGAGGCCCTGGAAAGGGCCGTCAGTGGTGCGGCGGGCCGGGACGAAGGCGGGGACACGGGCGGGAATGAAGGCGGGGAAGAAGGCCACGACGGAGGCGGGGGCGCGGACGGTGCGGGACCTCCCGATCGGCGCATCGGGCCGGCACCGGGCCGACGCCGGCTGCGCGCGCTGCTGGTGGGGCTCGCTGTGCTGTCCGCCGTGGCCGTCACCATCTGGGTCCTCGGCTTCTCCGGTGAGCCGGGCGGTTCCAAGGGAAAGTTGGACCGGACCGCCCTGCCGCAGGGTCCCGTGCAGATTCGCCCGGTCCTGGCGGACGGCCTGTGTCTGACCGATGGGCATGCCGAGGGGTACGAACCACTGGTGGCCGTGCAGCGTCCGTGCGAGGACGTGGCACCTCAGCAGACCGAGCTCGTGCCCGCGGCGGACGACACGTTCCGCGTGCAGTGGTACCACCCCGACCATGGCAAGGGCTGCCTGAACTCGGTGACCGTCGGCACCGGCGCCGCCCTGCTGGAGCCCTGGGAGGACTGCGGGAAGACGAGCAGGTTCCGCATCGAGCCGGCGGACTCTGGCCGAAGCGACCAGTACGTTCTCCGGTTGGTCGGCGATGGATGCGTGGGCATGAGCGGATCGGGGACGGTCGCCGGGGTACCGGCGGTGACACAGCCCTGCGACGCGAGCGGGAAGCAGATTTTCTCCATCTTGCCCGCGTAGCTCAGGAGAGCTGTGCTCAGGGTGAGTGCGAGACGTGCAGTCGAAAGGGTGCCCGGAGCCGCCTCTGGTTTCGGCCGGGCCGGTCCTCGCTGCGTGCTGGCAGTACGTAGCCGCAGGCGGGGGTGCGATGGGTGGTCCTGCACCCATCGCACCCCTCGCGTTCATTCAGTAGGGCCAGCTTTCGCTGGCAGCTTCTTTCAGATGTTGCTGCTGCCGAGAGGAGAGCAGCGGCTGGACTGGCAGACCTTGAAGTAGACCGTGCCGCGGGCCTCGTCGAGCTCCAGGTTGTAGGTGTAACCAGTGCTGTAGTCCGTCGGCACGGGGAGTGTTGCTGCCCCGTTCAAGGCGGAGTTGTAGGCCCACTTCACGTAGACCGCCTTGTTGTCATCGACGTTGTCCCAGATCTCGAAGATGTCTCCGTAGCTTCGGTAGACAACTCCCGCCTCGTTGGGGTTGTTCGGGCTCGTAAGCCGAGTACTACCGTCGGCGTGAGCGGGCGACGCCACGATGCCGATCGCGAGCGCAGCTCCAGCTATGCCGGTCATCATTGTACGAACCTTCATGACACTCCCTCATATCTGGTTCCAGTTCAGGTTCAGCTCGCTGCGTTGAGAGCTATTCATCGACGCAGTGGTCCGTGCCGTGGCGACGGTTCGGTCGGCTAGGCACGACACAGACTGCTGGCCGCCGGCGGGCCGAAACAATGGCAACCGGCTGTCCCGGACAATCGCTGGCTGTCCGGGCTGGTCAGAACTTTGTCCGGATTACGGCCCGGACAGAGGTTGCGCAACTGTCGCAGTAAATGCCGCATTTACTGCGGCGGAGCCTCTACGGTAATCGTCGCGACCTGCGGCGGGCTCTCCGGCCGCCACAGGCGAGGTGTACGCATTTACTGCGGCAGCGTTGAAAGGGTGGGGCGGGTATGACGATCGAACCGGTGACCGAACTCGGGAGCGGTGGCGCGCTCCGGCTGCCGCGCGCCCGGGTGGTGCCCCTGTCCGCCCCGCCCTCGTCGTACACCGCGGCGGTCGAGCGGTACCTCACCGGCGCGGGCATCGCGAAGTCCTCCGCACGGATCTACCGGATCTCACTGACGACGTGGGGGTGGATGCTCGCCGGCGAGCCCGCGCCGACCGGACCCGCCCGCCGGGGCGCGAAGCCGCCCGTCTTCCCCGTCGCCGCGATCGACGACCCGACGCTGCCGGAGGTCCTGGCCGAACTGGCGGCGGCGCGGGCGGACGCGATGGACGCCGACACCGTCAACCGGGAGCTGTCCATCGCACGCAAAGCGATCGGCTGGTGGCAGCGACAGGGCTGGATCGAAAGCGATCCGACGATCGGCATCGAGCGGCGGCCGGCCCCGCCGGACCGCACCAAGGCCATGGCGGAGAACCAGGTCGCCGCGCTGTGGCAGCTGGACGTCGCCCTGCGGGAGAAGACGTTCTGGAAGATGCTCTACGAGTCCGCCGCCCGGGCCGATGAGGTGCTGTGCCTGAACGTGGAAGACCTGTACCCGCAGGACAAGCGCGGCAGGATCACCGCCAAGGGCGGGGCAACCGAGTGGATTCACTGGCAGTCCGGCACAGCCCAGCTACTGCCCCGCCTCATCGCCCGCCGCACCCGCGGCCCGCTGTTCCTCACCGACCGCAGGGCCCCGGCCGGAACGCCGACGCTCGACGTGTGCCCCGAGACCGGCCGGGCCCGGCTCTCCTACCGCCGGGCTGAGGAGATCTTCGAGGACAACACCCGGCTGCTGGCCAACCCGCTCGCCTCCCCCGAGGACATCGAGGACCTGGACGGCTGGACCCTGCACCGGCTGCGGCACTCCGCGCTCACGCATGACGCGGAGGGCGGCACCTCCACCACGATGCTGCTGGCCCGCTCCCGCCACGCATCCGTCCGCTCCCTGGAGCGCTACGCCCGCCCCGGCGTCGACGCAGTCGCCCGGCACGTTGCGGAGCGCGACCCTGCCGCACGTCGCCGGAACCGGTAGTGGGCGCGGGCGTACCTTGCACCGTGGGTCAGGGATAGGAGACCAGGGCCGACTACGCGCGGGGACTCGGGATGCCCGGCACGTTCCGCAGCAGTGCGGCGGTCATCGCCAGGAGCGTCTCCGCCTCGGCGCGGTCGTAGGAGAAGTCCTTGGTGACCGGGTCGTTGTGCATGGCGCCGGACGTCTGGCTGTAGAGGGCTTCCTGGATGCGCCACCAGCGCTCGCTCTGGTTGCACTGGCTGGCGACCTTTCTCCCGGGCCTCTCCCAGTCCACGTTGTGCTGAATCCACTCCAACGCCCGCCGGATCTCCAGAATCGACGCCCGGATCTCCCCCGTGGTCAGCAGCCGCTGCGCTTCCCGCAGCAGTCGGCCCACCTCGACGCGCTGCGGGTCGCCGAGCGGGTAGGGCACGGCCATCTCAAAGGCCGCGGACGGCCCGAGCTGTGCGATCTGCTGCTCCCAGGTGCTCTTGGCGAGGGTGATGTGTTCCGTGGCCTGGGCGCACCCCGGGTATCCAGCCGCCTGAGGCAAGGTGGCGTTGAGGTCGATCTCGAACCGGACGTCACCAGTACGGGCTTCCTCGATCGCGTGGACCTGCAGCGACGTCAACGGGAACACCAGGTTCACCCGGTGAACCGTCACGACGGGGGTGTACGCGAGGTTCGCCGTGATCCGGCCAAGCCGGGATCGCTGCGCCGGTGCGGTGCCGAAGCCGAACAGTTCCGCCTCCAGGGCGATGATCTTTCCTGCCTCGGCGAACGGCGACACCCCGACGGCAAGCTGAACGCTCAGTTCATGGCCGCCCAAAGCGGGGCGCAGCCACGTCTGATCGCTGCCGATCGCCGTGGTGAACCGGATGTCGTCGAAGCGGAGTTCCTGCATGGCTCCCCCAAAGAAGGCATGTCGATCAATCACATGATTCTGCCGGGTACGCCGCCGGACCACCGCCGACTTTCCCCGGGCCTCCGCACACGAAGGCCCCGTCCGTGAAGCGCGGACGGGGCCGGTTGCCCCTGTTGGGCCCAACAGGTCTACAGGGGGGCCAGGCGAGCGGCGCGGTCCAGGGCTCGCAGCAGTTCGGGCTCCCATCCGGCGCGCGGGGTGTCGTAGGCGAGTAGCCCGGAGGCGGACAGCACGTCGAGCTGCACGCGGTGGTCGACGCCGAGGCGCCACGCCTCCCCCAGCACGTGCCGGGCCACGTCGCGGGCGGCACGGCCGGTCGTCGCCGTCGCGCGGGCGTCGGGCAGGGCGGCGAGCCGGCGGCCCTCCTGTGCCAGACGGCCCATGAACTCGGCGGCGTGCTCGGCGTCCGGGCGGGGCGGCGCGAGGTGGAACTTGGGGGCGTCGACGCCGCGGCGCAGCTGCTCCATCCGCACCGGCAGCGGCTCCCATCCCTCGGTGCCGCCGAGTTCGGCGTTCACCCGGGCGACCGCCGCGGTGTAGGCGCGCTGGGCGCCGCGCGGCTGCAGGGTGGTACCGGCGGGCCGGTACCGGGGGCTGTCCTCGTCGTCGGTGCCGCCGTGGTTGCCGCGCACGGACACCCACACGGCGTCGGCACCTCCCGTGACGTCGGCCATCAGCAGGCGGCGCACGAGGAGCCAGCGGACGAGGGCGGCCCGGGTCGCGCGGCGCAGCGGGTAGACCTCGACGGAGACCGGGTCGTCGGGGCGGGCGTTCTGCGGCCGGCGCACGATGCGGACCTCCTCCAGGGCGGGGGAGAGGTCCTCCAGCCGGATCGCGCACAGTTCGCCGACGCGGGAGCCGGTGTCCAGGGTGACCGAGGCCATCGCCAGCATCCGCACCCAGCGGGGGAACCCGCGGGTCAGCAGGCCGCCCTCGGCGGTCCAGTGGGTGCGGCGGCCGATGTAGTCGGCGGCGGTCTGCAGGCTGGTGCGCATCCGCTCGCGGCGGGCGACGTCGACCGGCTCCTTGCGGGGCTGTTCTTCCTGCGGGCGCAGGTGGACGACCTCCAGGCCGAGCTCGCGCTGCAGCAGCGTCATCACCCCGGAGCGGACGTTCGCCGTGGCCGCGGAGGTGGGCCGCACCCCGCCCCGGTCGCGCAGCTCGCCGACGAGCGCGAGGTGTTCGTACGACTTGAGCGCGTCGTGGGCGAAGACGTTCGCCAGGTCCGCGTCGACGTCCAGCGGGTGCTCGGGGTGCTTGAGGGCGCGGACCAGTTCCCGGGCGTGGGCGCGGATCTGCCGCTCGCGGGCCTCGGACGGGGCGGCCCGGCAGGCGGACTCAACCGCCTCGCGCAGCTCGGGCACTTCGTCCAGGACGTCGACGGGCTTGTTCTTCACGGATCGCACGGTAGTCACGTCCGGGCACCCCCACGGTTCGAACGAGGAATTGGACCCATTAGAACCAACAGGCCCAACCGTTGTTGACGTGCGGACATACGGCAGGCCCCGCCGGATCGGCGGGGCCCGTCGTCGCGGTCGGCACCTACTTTGTGACCGGCGGGCCGGTCTTGAGGTTCTTCTGCCGGCGCTGCGGGAAGGGGTTGCCGCTGTTGTACTCGCGCTCGTCACGACGGATCTGCGCGATGACGGCGGCCTCCACGTACGCGGAGAGCGACACCGGCACATCGGCGTCCTCGTCGTCGAGCTTCTGCAGCGCGACCACCGTGTTGCGCAGCCGGTTCATCACGTCCGGGGTGACGTACGCGGGCACCTTCTCCTTGGTGCCCGGCGCCGCCTGCGGCACCTTGCCTCCCAGTTCCTTGCCGAGGATGCTCCCCCGGCCGAAGGGCAGTCCCTCGCTCATGCTGCTTCCTCTCGCGGCGCCACCAGCATCCGACCGAGCTGGTCGAAGTCGCGCGTGGTGTTCGAGCGCCTGTTGAACTCGCGGACGGACTTGTTCTCGCGTGGCGCCGTCTTCGCGTCCACGGACTTGCGCACCGGGCAGACCAGCGCACCGGGGTAGTGCTCGGCCATCTCGTTGCCGACGTCCTTGGCGATGTTCGTGGCGTCCCAGGCGGTAAGAACCGCGGCCACGACCTCGACGTCGTACTCGTCCTGCGCGTTGGTGATCGTCTGGCGCAGGGACTCGTTGGACTTGGCGTCCAGAGCGCTGACCTGGCTCGGCACGATGACCTTGCCGCCGATGGCGAGAGTGAAGGTGGAGAGCTTCCCGACCTTCGGCGGGCAGTCGACGATGGTGATGTCCACCGGCGCCTCGGAACGCTTGATCGCACGGCGCAGGGTGCGTTCCCCTGAGACAGCCGGGTCGTACTCGGCGACCGCGCAGTCCTCGTAGCTGGGAACGATGTAGATGTTCTTGTAGCGCGTGTAGTAGGTCGCGTCGTCCAGGCCGGCCTTCTCGTACAGCACATGCAGGAGCGACTTGCGGTTCTCGGCCTTCAAGCCCTCGGGGTAGACCGGCTCCAGCCAGCCGGACAGACCCGCGTCCTGCGGGTCGGCGTCGATCACTCGCACCGAGTAGCCCATCGCCGCCCAGGCACAGGCCAGCTCCAGCGTGGTCGTCGTCTTGCCCGCCCCACCCTTGCGGTTGAAGACCATGAACACCCGGTGTTCGCCGGGCGCGATCGGGGACGGCGCCGCGAAGGCCGCAGGGAGCAGGACGCGCGGCCGCAACCGGTTGGCCGCCTCCGTCCACGCCCGCTCGACGGTCGTCTCCATACGCAGCCGGTCCGGGATCTTCAGGGGCTCCAGCGTTACCTGGCCCATGGCTCTCTCCTCATCCGCAGGTCTCTCCCCGTGCACTCATCACCGCCAGACCGTACCGCCTCCGCCCCAGCCGCACGCGCACCGCGCACCCGCCCGCCCGAACGGGGAAAACCGCAGGCCAGCGCATTACCCCCAACAGGGTTGACCCCATTGGACCCAACAGGACTGACTACCTGCCGCGTTGACCAGGGGAAACCATCCTCGGACCCTCGTGAGACCTCGCGCCCGCGCGCGTGAGCCTGTCTCACAACGCGCGATGAGGCCGCGACGGTAGCCAGCGGCGTCCGTACGGTCCGCCCGCATGAGATCGAACAACCGACGCCCCGGCCGCCCCTGCCTGCTGACCCCAGAGCGCGTCGACGCCATCGTCAGGGCCTCCGCCATCGGGGCCGCCACCTCCCTCGCCGCCGAGGCCGCCGGAGTTTCCCGCGCCACCCTCGCCCGGTGGATGGCCCGCGGCCGCGACGCCGCCGAGACCCGTGAGGACGGAGAACCCGCCGACCCGCGCGACGACGCGTACGTGGACCTGTACCGGCGGGTGGAGCTCGCCCGGGCACGGATGGCCACGCAGGCCCTCGCCCGGGTGCTGCAGGCCGGGGCCGGCAGTCTCGTCCTGGAGGAACGCGTGCGCACCTACACCGACCCGGTCACCGGCCAGGACGTCGAGGAACGGCAGGTGCACTACCTGCGGCCGGACTGGCGCGCGGCCACCTGGTGGCTCGCCCGCGTCTTCCCCGAGCACTACGGGCCGAACGCCAAGAGTTTCGACCAAGTCCTATACGAGTTCACCGCCCAGGAGCTCCACGACGAACACGACCGCACCGAGTCCACCGAACTCGCCGGCCTCGCCGCACGCCTCCAGCTCGCCCTCGCCCAGACAGCCCCCGACACTCCGCCCGCCGAACTCCCCGCACCCGCACCGTCCCCCTTCGCCTGATACTCCCGACTTCCCGTCACACCAGTCCCACCCGCCCCGAAATGCTCACCTTCGCCGTCGCGCTCAAGGACAAGGGCGTCCCCGTCCCCGAGATCGCGAAGAAGCTGACCATCAAGACTGGGAAGAACGCGGGCAAGTCCCCGTCGGTCGCCTCGCTGTACCAGGCGCTCGCCGAAGCCGAGGAAGCCGCAGCCGACGACGGCCTGCCGCTGCGGCCCAAGCCCGTACGCATCCGCCGGCCCGAAGACCCGCTCACCCAGAGGAGATCGACCTCCGCGAACGGCTCTAGGCCCAGCCCCACCCGAACGCCGAGACCCGCAGCTAGATCCTATGATCGTTCTAAGCGTCAGCGGCTGTACCGGGTTCCCCAAGGCCGCACACCCCTACAAGGCGTTGGTGCCGTCCTTGTAGTCGATGACGGCAGCCAGCTCCTTGTACTGGAACCACTGCGGATCGGCCCCGAGCTCTCGCACGCGCTTGACGAACGCTGCCCATGCCGGATGAGACTGGAGCTGAGTGGCGTGCTTCCAGAAGGTGACCGCGAGGTCAGTCATACCTGATGCCTCTCGGCACTGCGAGTTCTCGGCCCATGCGGTCAGAATGCCGTCCAGCTGATCGGGCTGGATCAGGCGTGCGCACGGTATGACCGCCATCTCGGTGAAGCTCTCTGCGGTGCGCCAGCCGCCGGCCGAGACCAGGATGGGCGCCAGGAAGTCGGTGAAGTAGGCGGAGGGCTGCCGCTCGATGACGACGGCCTTCTGGGCCGGGGACAGCCTTGCAAACTTGCTGCCCAAGGCAGGGATGCGGTCGCGAACGGCGTCAAGCCCGGTCAGGGCAAGGGCGGAGGCCACCACGACCGTCCCAGAGGAGGTGTTGACGACGGATGGCCTGCGCTCGACGTAGGTGCCGATCCGTTGGCACACCGTCTCATCCAAGGCGTCCACGAACACGTCGAACGCGCCCAGGCGTGCGATCGTCTTCAGCTGCTGTTCGATGGGCAGCCCGTTGAACGTGATCATCGCCTTGGCAACGGCCTCCCGAACGGCGTCCCGGTCGTGCTGGGCGAAGGCGATCAGGCAAAGCGCGTGCCGGTCGGCAGCCACGCTCGCGGTGATGCCGACGTCCTCGGGCACCTCAAGTTCGAGCATGGCGTGCTTGGCCGCGATGCCCAGGATCTGCTTCCAAGCGCTGGACTTCACACGCTGGGCGAACATCTGCACCAGGTAGTCGGCATGGCCGACGAAGGAGGGGTCGCTCACGTGAGCCGTATACCGGGCGAATGCCTTGCGGCCCTGGGTGGGCGGGTGCACCAGCAGCGCGTCCAGCGCGGCCACGAGGTGGGCCCGCGCGTACTCACCGCTCGGGGTGAACACGTCCCCGAGGGGGCGTAGGGAAGGGTGCGCGCACAGGTGGCGGTCCTGCTGGAGGCGTTCCAGCTGCCGGTGCTCGATGAAGTCGATGAGTTCCAGGTCGAGCGCGTTCTGCAGGAGCTTGCTCTCGACCTGCTGCATCGTCTTGACCGCTTCGGCGTCGGCCGTGCTACGGGCGGCCTCGATCCTTTTGACGACGTCGGCGGCCTTGCCGTCGCCGTCCTCGGCGAGCTGGTAGAGCTTGTGGATGATGTCGGCGCAGACCGCAGTCCAGGTGGCCACGATGGCGGCCCGGGGGGTGCCAGTGCTGTGGCAGCGATAGGCGTCCGCGACCAGCGGCCGGACCTCCTGGTGCCAGACTCGGGTGATGCGCTCTTCCAGGTTCAGCACCAGGTGCTCGCCGTTCCGTCGGGGCCCGCGCGGTGCGGGCAGGCCCGGCGGCTGGCCGGGCGCGGAGTTCTCGTCCCTCCTATGTATAGGCGGCGGACGCCCGGGTGGGCACCGGGTTTCCCAACAGTGCCCGCCTACAGCAACACAGCGAGCTGGCCGGAGTTCTGCCCGGGGCTGTCGTCTCAACCATGTCGGCCCACGGCCTACCCCAATCCCATGATCACCGGCTTAGCGTTAACCGCTGTACCGCTGTGCTCCAAGGCCGGGCTACTCGGTGCGCCATGCATTTGGCTGCGCTGCTGAGGTAGCTCTTCCGCACCGCTCGCACGTCAGCGTTCCGCTGACACGCCCGGGAGGCCCTGCCAACCGGGGCCGAGCGCCCGAGAACTGACACACGCCGTCCCTAAGGGGGGGTCAGCCGCCGATGATGTGCAGGGCGGTGATGAGGAGGACGCTGCGGCTCACGTAGTAGACGACGACGAACCCCGCGACAGTGGCGGACCTTCTGTCCTTCTCGCGGCCGCTCTTCGCCGGGGTGGAGCCGTGTCCGTCCGGGTCACCGGCGAGCCGGGCCATCCCCGTCTCGAAGCGGGCCCGGGCGGCGGGGGACATCCGGTTGAGCGAGTCCTGGGCCTGGTCGGTGTACTGGACGGTGAAACGGCGGCTCACGCCACCTCCGGGGAGACGTAGCGCTCGTCCTGCGGGTGGAAGCCGCTGTGGTCCCCGGCCTCGACCCGGGCCACGTCGGCGTCGATCTGCTCCCACGCCGCCGCTGGGAGCGCCCAGGTGGCGAGGACCTGGGCGAGCTGCGGGCCCGGGGTGCTCTCGACCTGCGCGGTGAACTCCGCCCGCTCCGCCTCGGGGAGCGCGGCCCGCACGCTCTCGATCGTCATGGGGAGTTCCACCGGCTCACCGCCGATGCGGGTCGTCCAGGTCTCGGTCACCGCTGCCTCCCTCGTCTCTGCGGACCACGGTACGCCCGCCGACCGGGCGGGCGGGTCCCGTTCATCCGTCCGGGCGATGCGGGAGTCCCGCATGCGGTCGAGGCGGACATCCGGTTCACGGCCTGTCTGATCGGGAGACCGCCCCCTTGCTCCCGCCGCGGAGGAGCCGGAGACCGGAAAGCCCATGCGGTGGGGCGCCGGCGAATGAAGCTGGCACGGCGGGCCGTCCGGCAGCAGGTTGTGCAGAACACGGGGCGGTTGCGCAACCGGCAACTGACAGTGCCTGGCTATACGGTCGGTACATACCCGTTGGAGTGAAGCAGCGGACTGACGCGGTGGCCTGTCAGTGCGGCGGAGTAAAGTACCTCCCCGCATTTTCGGAACAGGTCATTCCGCCTTTAGCTCAAGGTGAACACCCCGCAAATACGCCCAAAGGGAACCGCTCGGGTGTGCCCCGCTTCCCCCATCAGGGTTGTGACCTGCACCACATGCCAATCGAAACTGGGGCTCTATATCGGGGCGTTTGCTGGTAAATGGTATTTAATTTCGCAGATCAACATGTGACCGCCCGATGCACAACCGCGATGGGTCAGGGCAAGATGGGGACGCGCCACCGCCACCCGGTGTGATCGCCATCACATCGGCGACCCCTCCAGGGCTGACGGTGGTACCCGCATTCGGAAAACAGAAAGGCCCCACCCGACGCCCGCGAAGCATCTTGGTGAGGCCTTCCGTCAGCACTCCGTCTGCAGCGCGGCCCCGACCTTTAGGTCGGGGCTTTTCGCGTTACAGGAGCCCGGAGTCCCTCACGATCCGGTAGACCGTGAGAACCACCGGCCCCAGCCAGCGACCCGCCTTTCGGTACGGCGGGACCCGCTGGCCGCCACAGCGGCAGCGCCCCTCAGCCTCGGCATCTTCGCTCAACGGCGCCTGCCCCCGCTTGCTGCAGCAGCGGCAGTGTCCGTCGAGCTCGGTCTGTTCCGGCATCGGGCCCAATCACCTCTTTCCAGGAGCCCTGCGGATTTCGCAGGTGCCCATGACGAGACCCACAGAATTCGTGACTCCCGCGGGGAGGCGCGATCGCTCGGAGGCCTCAAGAGATGACTGACTGGGATGAGCGTACCCGCACGCTGCGAAATCCGTCGTCGGGTGAACTCCCCCTGGACACAAGCCGACCGGGGGGCTGCGCACCCCCCTGAACAGCTGTAGAGGACAAGCACCCCCAACTTCACGCAGCGCCGGGACTCTTCGCTCCAGCAGGGCGTCGGTGTGCACCCGGAGCCGGGTGCGAGTTCCCCGATCGGAGTTGCGTATGTCACAAAATCAGAATCGGAACAAGGTGGACAGGTGACCGTTCAACAACTCACTTCACTGGGGCTGCCGCCCCCAACGCGGCCCGGACAACGCGCAGCTGAGCAGACATCACCACCAGTGGGTTCTTGGCGCGGGGCACCGGATCGCGCTCCGTACTGGACCGCACGGGCTGCCACCGGCGGTCACCGGCGGTCACCGGCCTGGGGCTGATCCTTCGTCCGCCCACGCGCCGGGATACGTACCCCGGTGCCCCTGCTGCCTCCGCCGGCGGACCGTACGATCCCGTTCATGACGACTCGCCGCCGTCCCCTCGGGGCCGGTCCCCAGGAGACGCACGCTCGTTCCGCCGACCCTGGGACGGTGACGCCCCACGACCGGGTCGTGGCAGCGACGGCGGACCTCGGCGCGGAACCCCTGTACCGGCAGGGCAGCGCCGACGAGCTGGACGAGCTGAGAGCTCGGGGCGTGTTCACCCCGCAGCCTCGCAGCGAGCCGCAGCCCGGCCGCCGCAGGCGCCCGCCTGAGTGAGTACGGCCCGCAAGGGCACCCGGCTGGCGTTCTCCCCCGACGGCCGGCTCCCCGCCACCACAAGTCCTGACGCGACGGTCCGGCTTCACCTTCTGAGCCCTGTTCACCTATAGCCACGGCCCGCGGTCAGGGAACGGGGGGCAAGAAGGACGGCGGCGAGCAGCCGGGCCTCCAGACCCACGGCGGTGGCTGCGGGGTGAGCGCGTACCCGGCCACACCCTGGCGACCGCCGCGGTGTACGCGCGCTGGACGCCGTAGCGCCAGTTTCGTTCCGATGTTCCTCAACCCCCTTTTCCGCGACGTCGCACGCCGACTACTTCCCTGTGGCGTCCTCTGCGCAGCGAAGGGGTCACCTCCGGTCGCAGCGTGCGCCGCTGGGTGCGCTTGGCGATGGTCAGGCAGGGCCGGCGGAACCGTGCCCGGTGGCAGACGCACGTCAGCCCCTGTTGAACCCATTGGACCCAACAGGGGCTGACGTGGGACCGGCTACGTGCGGGGAAGCTCGATCAGCCGCATGTCCATGCTCTCCGGCACCTGGATGTCGTACCTGCCCAGTAGTGCGTGCACCCACCAACGAGTCAGCACCCGGGTGAGCTGGTCGCCGAGCGTCGCGCGTTGGATCTCGGCAAGGAACGCCGCACGCTCCTTCTCGTTCAGGAGGCGTTGCACCGCACCGATAGTGGGCTCGTTGCTGCCGATGGAACGGGCGTCGGTGAAGTGGTCCTCTCCGATCGTGCCCCACTCGACTGCGGGCCCACCGGCCTCGTCGACCGCCAGGAGCTTGACCGGCAGGACAGCAACCAGTTCGTCCGGCACCTGCTGCTGGAGCGTGGCAGCGGCGTCGGCGGGGACGGACTCCGTCAGGCGCCGGACGGCGTCCTCCGGAGTGCTGGAGCTCTCTGCGGTAAGGCCGAGCGCCGGGCAGTGGGCGGTATAGACGGATGCGGGAGTGCCCTTGCCGGTGCCCTTACGCGTGAGCTTCTGCGTGACGACGATGACGGCATGTGTGTTCTGCACCCGCGCCACCCCTTTCTCTGTTCTGCGATGGAGCCGATCCAGTTTTAGGTGAGGCCGGCGGAGGCGTTGTCGTCCCAGCCGTCGTCGCGCTGCATGTAGCCGAGCATCGAGCGGGAGTGGCGGGCCCAGCCGCCCTGGTCGGCGATGGTGATGCCGTCCTTGCCATTGCGGCGGCCGACGGAGGCCAGGCCGATGCGCAGGGAGTGCCCGGTCCAGGCGATGGGCACCCCGGCCCGCTGCGAGATCCGCTTGATGGCTCGGGTGACGGAGTCGGGCCCCATCCCGCCGGTGACGTGGCCCCACTGGTCGATACCGACAAACGCCGGCGTCGAGGGGTCGGCCCACCGCTGGCCGTGTTCGGCGACCAGGCGGGCGCGGTAGGCCGTCCAGGCCCGTACCGGGCAGAGCTCGGGTTCGTCGGCGTAGCGGATCTTCGCGTTGCGCACGGAGTGCTTGGTCTTGCCGGTGAGTACGGCGACGACCAGGCCGCGCGGGTGCAGGGTGACGTCGCCGGTCAGCAGCCCGGCCGGGTCCTGGCTGCGCGAGGCGTAGTGGAAGCCGGTCAGGGTCAGCGCCTTGTCCCGCTCTCCGGTGAGGGTGTCGGGGCAGGCGCAGACGATGGCGCGCAGTCCGTCGACGTTGGCGCCGACCGCCTGCCCGCGGCCCCGCCGCTCCCCGGCCTGCAGGAGCTTGACCGCCAGTCCCTCCAGCGCGGCACGGGCCTCGCGCTGGTCGTCACCGGAGACCGTCACGCCGCGCTCACGCAGCCCGACGACGGCGGCCGCGAGGTGGGTGGAGGCCGACGACGGGGCGTAGCCCTTGCCGTTCCGCTGGCCCTCGCGCAGCATCCATGTCACGAACGCCACCAGGGACCCCCGGGAGCCCTCCAGTTCGGGCAGCCGGGCGAAGGCGCAGAACCGGGTCCACACCCGCCAGCTCTTGTCGTAGGTGTCGGTGGTGTTCTCCGGGGTGATCTCCTTCGCCACGGCGTCGGCCAGATCCTCGGCGTCGGCCAGGCGGCGCGCGGCGTCGATGCCGTGACGCTTGGCCCACCGCTCGATGAGCGCCTGCCGCTCGGGGACCGCTGCTGCCGGTATGTGCTCCTCCCCGTCGGGAGGGGCGAGGCTGGTGGTCGTGGCGGTCACAGTCGCTCCAGTCGTTCGGCAGCCGCGCGGGCGGCTTTGTCCGCGTCGTCGTGACGGACGTGCTTCCAGAGCTGGCTGTCGTAGCCGTCGCAGCCTTTCCAGCCCGAGCCGAACCTGACCAGGTTGTTCCACTGGCGGCGTCGCGCCGCCAGTGGGGCGGGCGGGCCGCCGTACCCGAACGCGGCGCGGGTGTCCTGCAGCTGGGGGCTCAGGAGGAACCGGAAGCCGGAGGCGAGTCGGCGGACCTCGTCGTCGTGTGCCGTCTTCAACTCCTCCAGGCGGGCGTAGAGGAAGGCGGCGAGGGACTCGACATCTCGCAGGGTCAGTTCGTCGGCGGAGGCGGTGGAGAACGGAGAGGAGAGGGCGGGCGCTGCCACGGGCGGGGTTCCTGTTCGCTTCGGGAGTCGGCGTCTTGACTCGGTGTCACGCCTGTCCGGGTTTGTCGCGTCGGATAAGGAGAGCTTATCCGACGCGACCCCCTCCGTCCGCGACTCGCGGACGCCGAATCGAGAGCGCGGAAACCGGTGCTCCACGTTCGGGAAAAGCCGGGACACGGCGCCGCCCGGGCCGGAAGAATGTTCATCGCACTGAGGGAGGATCACCCCCGCGCGGGCCAACGGAACAAGCTGACGGACGCGCGCGGACCTAACCGTGTCTGCGGCCGAGGCTCCCGGCCAGTCGGTGCACCGCTGTGTCCTTTTCGAGCACGAGAGGAACCGGCGCGCGACGGAGTCCTCGGCGCGCCGTACCCGTCTCCGTGTCCGACCTTCTCGTCCTGCTGCGCGAGACGCTTCCCGAGTTCCTCGGGAGCCTGGCCGCCGCCGTCGTCACCACCGCGGCGGCCGCCGCCCTCCGCACCGCCCGGACGGCCCGCCTCCGCCGCCGCGAACCGGCCCCCACCGAACCGCCGCCCCAGGAGTAGGCACCGCCGCCGCCCCTGCCGGGCCCGTACGGCGCGAGAGCACGTCACATCCGGTCGAGGCCGAACATCCGGTTCACCGCCTGTTTGATGGTCAGTCCGTCCTGGCGGGGCTGGCTTGGGACAGTGGGCGGCGGCTCTTTCGACGGTTCCGGCTCAAGGACTTCGATGCGTTGGCTGGGAGCGGCCTGGGCGGCGATGCGGTCGCGCTCGCTCTCGGTGGCGGCGAACAGGACGAGGGGCGTCAGTCTGCTTCGCAGGGCGGAGACGCGGCTGGCGACGGGGCAGATGACGGCGTAAGGCTTGCCCTTCACGTACACCGGGCGGCCCATGGCGAATTCGGGGGTGCCGTCGCGGGCGATGGTGGGGTAGACGCCGGCCTCGTGGTAGACGAACTGCACCACGGGCTTGGTCAGCGCCTCCTGTCGCCGGAGCAGGGCGTCGATCGCCGCCAGGTGCTGCTGCTCGGCGGCCCTGCGGGCTTCCTCCTGCTTTCGCCGGACGGAGGCCAGGCGCTCCCGAATGCACTCGTGCCGGGCCGCTGCCTGGACCTGTTCCTCCTCCAGGAGGAAGTAGGGGCGTGTCACCCACCGCGAGGTTTCCTCGCCGTCGCTGAACCCGGTGCGCAGGCGGTGGGGGCGGGTGGTGTTCGCGCAGATGGCAGCGACGAAGCGGCTCAGGGTGAGGTGGTCGGCCGGGAGCCACTGGCCGTGGCCCTTGCAGGGCAGCTCGAACTGGGCACCGCTCCTGCAGTCCTCCCGGCCCTCGCACCACTCGGGAACGAACCGGGCCGCTCCGGCGGTGACCTGGACGCCCCCTCCGTCGTCGGGCCGGGCGATCTGGACGGAGGGGACGGCGTCGAGCCAGGGGACGGTCTTGCGGTCGGTGAACCAGCAGACCTCGACACCGTCTTGGCCGTAGCGGTCGGTGCGGGCCGTGATGTCGGTGATCGAGATGCCCGCCAGCTGTGCCTCCAGGGCGACGCGGCGGGACTCGTCGGGCGAGGCGGCCATCACATCCGCCCGCCAGGATCCGTCCGGGGCGGCCAGTTCGTACTCGGCGCGCCAGCCGGCTTCCCGTGCGTGATGGGCGAGGTCGAGCTTGAGGAGGTGATGGGCCATGCTCTCGCCCGCGAGTCTCGCCTCGCAGTACGGCGGGTTGCTGGCGTGCCGGAGGAACCACAACTCGTAGGAGCCGTGAGTCTTGTGGACCAGGTGCAGCCGCCAGCCGCACTCGTAGCACGTCAGTGGTGCTGGGGGTCTGACCTTGTAGATGCTGACCCGGTCCTGCCCGCAGCCGAGGTCTGCCTGGGTGGCGTCGATGCGCCCCCACGTCTCGTGGATCCCGACGAACACCACGATCGTTCTCCTGCCGTCTGCCGTTGTGTGGTCTGCCGACGGCCGGGGCCCCGGCCGTCCCGATCGTTCCGTGGAGTCCCGACTCCTAGCGGCCCAGGGCCTGCATCCTGGTGTCCATGCGCTCGACGACGCGGAGCACCAGGTCCTCCATCAGCCAGTCGTCGAGGGCGACTTGCCCCAGCAGCGTCGTGACGACGAGAGCCTCGTTCTGGGTGATCAACGGCAGCGGGTCGCCCTCCGGAGACGCAAGCAGGGACTCCATCTCCTCCAGTTCCGCCCGCTCGTCGTCGTCCAGGCTTTCTCGCAGCGCGCGCAGCATCTTCTTCCGGGCGAATGCCGACGGCACGCGCGGACCGCTGCTCTCCATCTCGAAGCTGTGGGCTCCCGCGTGCCGCGCGGGTAGCAGGCACTCGTCCTCGCTCTCGCCCTGGGTGGCGGGGCAGTCGTCCATCTCGTGGAGGCGTCGGTCCATGTTCCATCCGCGGGCGGTCAGCTGGGCGTTCCCGGGCGCCCAGACCAGCCACCAGGAGTCCGGGCCGGATGCCTGCGCCAGTGCGATGTGGACACCGGAGTGCTCACGCTGCAGTTCGCACTGGGGGGACTCGACGAGTTCGTGGGACGGCTCGGGGAGCTGTTGGAGGAAGAGGACCTCGATGGGCTTGAGGTCGGTACGGGCATCGCACAGCGGCAAGGGTTCGTTCATGCGCCGCACCGTAGAGACGGGCACTGACACGGAGGAACCCGTTCGGGCTAGCCAAGTCCCCGTTCAGCCGAAGCTGTTCGCCCCTCGGACGCAACTTCATTGATCAGAGTTGACGGCCCTGCCAGCCGTACGCCGCGCTACTCCTTCGGCACTGGGGGAGCCTGACGCACATCTGAGCCACGGAAAACCGAAAGCGGACCCCCAGGGCCGGATACGGAGGGGCACACTTGGATCACTTTCAGCAACAATCCGGGGAGCGGGAGCATGTACAAGACGTGGCGCGAGGAGTACCGGGCCAACCAGGCCACCAAGCGGCAGATCGAACTGGAGCAATGGGAGCAGGAAAAGCGGTGGCGCGAGGAGGACCGGTCCGCCCGGCAGAAGGCCATCGCCGAGAACTCCGCCGACCTGGCCGTGCACAACGAGAACGTACGGGCGGCCACCGGCGTCTCCTACCTCACCCTCGTCTGCCACGAAGACACCTGGACCTTCATGGCCATCCGCGCCTTCGGCCAGTGGAAACCCGAGTGGACCCAGAGCACTAGGCCCAAAACGATCCTGGACATCCCGAACGCACCAGGAAGCTTCGACGCGGAGAAGTTCGGCACTGATCCGAACCTGCCTGAAGGACGGATCAAGAAGATCGCCAGCGGTTCCGCCAGGAACGGCATGCAGCAGGTGATCCTCTCCGGCCACAACCTCGCCCAACTCCTGAACTCGCTGCACAAGGGGTCGAAGGAGGAGGACATCGCGGTCTCCGCCCGATGCAGCAGGCTCTACAACAAGCTCGTCGGGTTCGTGGACCTGCTCGACCCCGACGCGGAAGCCGGCCAGACGACCGGCGTCACGTACCGCATCGACGACAGCCTCGACACCACGCACATCAAGCGCTAGCCACCGAAGGTTGCGCTGGACCCGATGCTGGCGAGGGCCCGGCGGCACATCCTGTGCTGAACGTACGGGCTCCTGGTTGGGCCCGTTGGGTCTAACGGTACCAATCAGGGCTGATCAGCCGTCGGCGTGGAGGGCTTCGAGCCCGGCCTGCCACGGGTAGGCGTCGACGTTGCCCTGCTTGGGCTTGTGCGGGGTGAAGCCGGTGTCACCGAGCAGCACCGTGACACCGGCCTCGCGCAGGAACTCGACGTGCCGGGCGACGGCAGGGTGAGCGGCCTGCGCATCGTTGAAGTGGGGCAGGGCCACGATCTTCAGGCCGAGTCCGATGCCCTCGGTGATCAGCCCAAGGGCGAGGGTGTCGCTGATCGCCGACGCCCACTTCGCAAGGGTGTTGCTGGTGAGCGGGGCGACGAGGATCGCGTCTGGCGAGGGCAGGACGTCGGGCTGCGAGGGGAGCTTGTACTGCCAGCGGACGGGATGGCCGGTGAGCTCCTCCAGGGCCTCGATCTCCCCCTCGGCGTCCTCGGTGAGCCACCGGTGGGCGGAGGGTGTGAGGATCAGGCAGACGTCCCAGCCGACCCGCTGGGCGGCGCGGATCGGGACTTCGAGGCGACGGGCGGGCGGGGCGGCACAGGCGATCAGGTACAGGGTTCGGTTCGTGGTCATCCGCGCAGTCCACAGCGATCAGCGAGGCCACGCAAGCGGCCATCGGCGCCGCCGACTCCCAACAGGCGCAGGTCCTCGACGAGGCGCTTCGTGCGGGGTCGGCACACCACTTCCTCGGGGGCGAGCTCCTCCGCCTCCAGGAGCGTGTCGACCGCGTCCTCGCGCTGCCCGGCCTGCTTCTCGCCGATGGCCCGGTCGGTGAGGAGGTGGGCCCGGCGCTCGCGCGGGAGACCGGCGAGGGAAACGGCCGGGATGTCCGCCGCGACCGCCACGGCGTCGGCGCCCTCGCTCAACTGGACGTGGGCCGCTACCCGGTAGAGCGCGCAGTTCGTCGGACCGAAGGACGTCCACAGCAGGTTGTCGTCGCGCCCGAGGCGTTCGGCGTGCTCGTCGGCCTGGTCGAGGAAGCCGGGCACCGCACGGGCGAGCACGTCCGGGCTCCAGTCGTCCGCCTCAGCGGCCGCGGCCTGCGCCATCGCCGCCTTGAGCCACAGCATCCCGAGCACGCTCAGCCCTTCCGGCCCGCGCTGCTCCAGGCTCGACGGCGGCACACGGTGATCTCCGGCCCCTTCGGTGCCTGGACGGGGTCCAGCCAAGGTGAGCCCAAACGGGCAGTGGGATGTGTCGAGGCGTCGACATCGGCTGCGGTAACCGGTGCGGGTCCGTGGCCTACACAACGCCCAGGACGACGCTGCTGGCGGGGGCGTCGAAGTTGCTGAGGTAGTTGGCGAGGCCGCCGTGGAATTCCTGACGGATGAGCACACCGTCGCGGTCGCCGTCGAGCCGGGTGAAGACTTCCTGGGCGGCGGCTTCGTCGCCGCCCGCAGCCGTGTAGTAACGCACGAATTTGTCCTTGGTCACTTCGCCGAAGCCGAACGCGGAGGCGAACACGCGCCCGGACAGGCTGTCGAAGTCCCTCCTGTGTGTGGCGTTCAGCGCGTCGACGAACTGCTGCTTGGACAGGCTGGGCCGGTTCTCGCTGCGGCTCTGCACCGCGCGCCAGAACTCGAGGAACCCCTTTCGGAGGTCGTCGATGTGTGTGTCGGAATTGTGGGCGAGGCGCGAGATCAGGTTCTCGAAGCTGTGCTTGCCGACGACGCCGTTCCGGTCGGGGTCGAGGGCGTCGAAGAGTTCCTGGAAACGCTGGGACTTGTAATCAGTGGCCACGGGGAGGGCCTTTCTCGGCAGGATGGTCGGGATGCGGGGCCGGGCCCCGCATCAGGCCTACCCGCCCACCACCCGGCGGGCAACAATCGCGGGGCGGGCACGGCGCATGTCCACCCGTCCGGGTGACGTGGGACACCGAGGCCGACGTCAACAGCGGAACCCGGGACAGGGCCAAGCCCTCGGAGGTAATCCCAGAACGCGACTCACACCTTCAAGACCATCCCACTGCCCCTTTTGGGCTCACCTTGGCTAAACCCCCTGTTCGCCGAGTTGATCCTGCAGGAGGCCGACGGACGCCTGTCGCAGCCGTGCACGAGCCTGAACGGGTTGCACAACCGGGCCCGGCTGATCCGCGCTCTGTACGAACGCCTGGACCGGCTGCAGTCCTGCGTGCCCGCCGACGAGGCCGCTGTCTCGTCCCCCTGAGCCGTCTCCCGGCGCCTCCCCCCGTGGGCCCGGGCGACGAATGAAGCCCCCGGCAGCTGCTCCTGCACCGAGCGCTGCCGGGGGCTTCTCCATGCCTGTTCACACCCTGTTGAGACTGTTGGGCCCAACAGGTCTTACCTGGACGGCCCGCTCCTGCCCTGGGAGGGCGGGGTGTGGCGGTAAGCGGTGGCCGACGACTGCGCGGCCGCCCGGGACCGTTCAATGGCCGCACGCTTCTGCTCGATCGCGTACGAACGGCGGGCCTTGGTCTCCTTGTCGTGCAGCTCGGGATACTTCTCGGCGATGTCGGCGCGGCGGGCCTGCTCGGTCCTGACCGTGGCCACGGTCGTCCGATGCTTGGCGGCCGCCTCGGTGTACTTGGTGGCCTCGCCCTGCAGACTGGTCAGCTTCTGGGCGTCGCGCCGGTCGATGCGCCGCTCGATATCGGGAAGCTGCTCGCGCATCGTCGCCAGCCGCTCGGTGACGGTGTCGAGGTCGGCCGGGGCGAACTTCTCCGCTTCGACGTCGCGGAACTGCCCGACGTGCTTGCTGGTGCGGATCGTCTCCCACGCCTCGACGCGGGCGTCCCGAGCGGCGTTGCGCGCCTCGCTCTCCTCCGTACGCCAGGCCGCCCGCTCGGCGGTGACGGCCTTGATGTCCGCCTCGATCTGCTTCTTGGTGATGTTGGCGCGCACCCGCTCCCAGCGGGTCAGGTCCTTCTTCGGCTCCAGGTATTCACGCAGGTGCTTGTCCCGCTGCTCCGCCTCCTTGCGCGCGTTGGCCTCCCGGGCGAGCTCCTGGGCGGCCTCCTTCGCCTTCGCCTCCGCCTGGTCGAGCAGGGTCGCCGCCTCGACGACGATGGCCTGCCCGCGGGTCTGCCCGGCGGCCTTCTCCTGGGCCAGGCGCTCCTCAAGGAGGCGTGCCTTCTCCGTCGCGTCCCTCGCCCCGCGCTCGGCCATCCCGATCCCCTCATGGGCCAGGCCGGCCGCCCGGGCGAGGTCGGCGTCCGAGCGCTTGCCGTACGGCCGGGCCTTCCAGGGCAGTACGGCCGCCATCTCGCGCAACCGCTGGGTCTCCGCCAGGCTCTTCTCGCTGGCGGCACGCTCCCGGGTCTCGTCCGCGCCGGCGGGCTCGAACTCCACCGCAGGCTCGACCGTGGCGGCGCGCTCCTCGGCGGCGAGCCGCTGCGCCTGCTCGTACGCCTCCCGTGCGCGGCCGGTGGAGACGGCTGTCGCCGCACGGACCCGCCGTAGGGCGGCTTCGCTCTCCTCGCGGGCCCGTTCGTGCTCGCGCTCGGCTGCCTGCTCCGGCACCCGGGCCGGGGCCGGCGGTTCCCGCAGCAGGTCCGACACCATGTAGTCGCCGCAGTCCTGTCCGAGGAATTTCGCGAACGCGGTGACGGCGCGCTGCAGGCGCTCGGCCTCGGTGCGGGCCGCGCCGAGGCGGGCCTGCGTCTCGTCGTCCTCGACGACCTGCAGGGGCAGCCAGAGGTGGTTCTCCTGACGGCCGCGGGTGATGCCGGGGTAGACGGCGAAGGCGTTCGCGCCGTGCCCGTACAGCAGACCCACCTCGCTGGTGAGGCCCTGGCTGGCGGCCACCGTCATCGCGTAGCCGAGGGAGAGGGCGCCGCGGCTGATGGCCTTCGGTTCGAACCACGCGGACACGTGGTCGTTCGTCTTCTTGTCGCGCCAGGTGATCTCGACGCGGTGGGCGTCGTCGATCGCGCTGACCACGGCCCGGTAGCCGTTGAGGACGTCCGGGCCTTCGCCGCGCCTGCTGCGGTAGTCGTTCTCGCGTACGCGCACCAGGTCGCCCACGGCGAGGTTCAGGTCTGCCCCGCCGGACAGGGCGAAGCGGTGCTCGGTGCCGAGTTCGCCGCGCTGCCGGCGGATCTGCTGGGCGCCAAGGTTGAGGACCTCGACGTCGGCGTTCTTGGCGGCCAGCACGGTCACCGCGTCGATCAGGTCGTGCGGATCGGCCCAGCGGGTGCGCACCTCGTCCCAGGTGGTCAGGATCTGCCCGTGGGCCTCGATGGCGGTCTCGGCGGCGTGCACCCGGCCGGTGTCCGCCAGGATGCGCAGGGCCTGCTCGTGGTCGCCGGTGCGCCACACCTCCAGCGCGGCGCGCTCGGCGTCGTTGCGCTGGCGGCGGTTCTCCGTGAGCGTCAGCCCGCCGACGAGCCGGTGAACCTCCTTGAACCAGCCGCCCGGGCCGATCGCCTGCAGCTGCTTCGGGTCACCGATCGCCACGATCTTCGTCCCCGTACGGGCCGCCTCCGTCATCAGCGCGGCGGCCTGCCGGTCGTTGGACATGGTCGCCTCGTCGATCACCAGGACGTCGATGCCCGTGAGTCCCTTGCTGTCGCGGATCTGCTGGAGCCAGGAAGCGATCGAGCGGGCCGGGATGCCCGAGGCGTCGGTAAGGCTCTGGGCCGCGACCGCGCTCACCGTCGCGCCGGCGTACGTGTGGCCGGTGGCGTCCCACGCGATCCTGCACGCCTCCATGAGCGTGCTCTTGCCGGTGCCGGCGGCGCCGATGTGCGCGTCGATGCCGTGCCCAGCGGTCAGTGTCCGTTCGATCGCGGCGCGCTGTTCGTCGGACAGGGTGAAACCGTTGGCGACCTCGAACACCGACATGGCGGCAGCGGCCTGCTCGGCGGTCAGCTTCACCGCGGCCTCGTCGAACCGGGTCTTGGCCTGGGTGATGACGGTCTTCTCGGCGTCGAGGATGTCGCGGGTGGTGTAGCGGTCCATCGACGACATGAGGGTGGAGCCGGTGTGCGGCAGCCGCACCGCGTACCCCTCGACGGCGAGGACCTGGTCGGCGAGCTCGTCCAGGAGGCCCGGCTCGGCGCCGATGCCGAACTCCATCGCGTTCGCCACGGCGGCGAGCAGCTGCGCGCGGCTGAACGATTTCTCCGACGCGGTCAGCCCGGTCTCGACGTCGAAGACGACGCGGGCGAGGTCGGCCGGCGGGGGCACGCGCGGGCCGCCGCCGGGTCCGTCGACGGCCGCGCCGCCGGGGTCGGGCGGTCCGGGTGCGGCGGCCGCCACCATCGCGTCGACGTCGCCGACGACGGACCCGGCGCGGGTGCG
This sequence comes from Streptomyces uncialis, assembly GCF_036250755.1. Lineage (NCBI taxonomy): Bacteria > Bacillati > Actinomycetota > Actinomycetes > Kitasatosporales > Streptomycetaceae > Streptomyces > Streptomyces uncialis. The sequence goes on from NZ_CP109585.1 coordinate 36,149, forward strand.
CCAGCTGGAGCGCATCCCGGACGCGTCGGCGTCGACCTTCGCGCGGCGGGTCTCGTCGGCGGCGCGCTGCCGGTCTGCGCGTGAGGCGTCCTCGCCCACGAGTTCGTTGACGCGTGCGTGACGGCGGGAGAACGCGTCGCGCAGTTCCTCGGGGACGTGGCGGATCTCCCACGCGCGGGTGTCCGGGTTGTACTCGCGACGGATGCCGAACCGCTCGTACGTCAGCTCCCTCACCCGCGCCTTGAAGTACCCGTCGAGGGCCTTGGCGTGACGGTGGAAGTCCTTCCCGCTGTTCGCGACGGACCGCCATTCGCCGTCCTCGCACAGGGCCATGTTGGCGATCGTGACGTGGACGTGCAGGTGCGGGTCGCCGGGTTCGCCCGCCGTCACCGGACGTGCGGCGAGGTGTTCCACCGACCAGCCGAGCAGACCGCCGGTGGCGATGCGCACCTTCTCTCCGTCGTCGCCGGTGACGGAGTAGCCGATCCACTCCTCGGCCTGGCGGACCGTGTCGTCCTTCGCCCGCTGCACGAGCTCCCTGAACGTGCGCTCGTCGAGGTCGCCCATGAGCCCGGACACCGCGCTGTCGGACTTCGGCAGGTCGAGCACGAGGTCCCATCCGCGCACGCGGGTGTCGATCCGCTTATCGATGCTCGCCCACGCCTGTTCGACCGTGTCGGTGCCGTAGACATCGACGAGGTCGAGGCCGGCCGCGCGGGCGAGCTTGTGCAGGGTGCCGACCTGAAGGCGCTGTCCCTCGCCGAACCGGTTCACCATCCGCTGCTGGGTAGCGAGCTCACGCTGCTGCTTCGGCTTGCCCTCCAGCAGGTCGGCCGGCTCGACACGCTTCTCGGCGGCCAGTGCCTCGATCGCCTCGGTCAGCCGCGCCACGGTCAGGTGTGCGTCGGGATGGACGCGCACGGAGGCGGTGGAGGCGAGCAGCCGGGCACCGGTGGCGGGGTGGCAACCGTTCATGATCCGGCGCGCGGCGCCCTTGGCTTCGTCGTCCAGGCGCTCGCCCGCCGCGTACCCGAAGACGCCCATTCCGCTGCCGACCCACACCAGGTGGCCGTCGCCCTCCGGTCGCAGCCGGTAGTCGACGGCGGCGTCGAGCGAGTCGTCCAGGACGATGGTCTCTGCGGCGTCGGGCTCGACGACACCACATCCGGCCTGCTCGCGCAGCCGGTACTCGACCTGCGCGTCCGCCTTGATCTTCGTCAGCCAGGCCACCGGCCATCCTCCCCCGCTTGTGCGCTTGTGCGCTGTTCGGCCCGGCCTGCCGGACCTCCCCCGACGGGGGGAGGTCCCTTTGTGCCTAGCTCTTTTCTGATCTTGACCCTGTGGACAGGTGATCGAGTCATCCACAGGGGTCCTAGACAGTAGCTGGAGATCAGCTGTTGCCGAAAAGGCGTCTGAGCTGAAGGGACAGCGCGGCGGTGCGGAGGTCTGCCACAGGGCCTGTCATCGGGCCTGCGGGTGGTTCTGCCGGGCCGTTCCGGGCAAACCCGGAAGAGTGTCCGCGATTCGCGGACGGACGGGCGGGGGTCACTGAGGGTGGTCAGCGCGCGGGCGGCGCGGCGAGGCCGGCGGGGGCGAGCTGGACCGCGAGCGGGGCCGGGATCCGGGCGCTGCGCCCGGCCGGGACGCGGGCCACCGTGGCGTACGCGCCGCCCTCCAGAGCGCCGACCCGCAGGTGCGGCGCGGGCTCCAGATCGAGGCGCCACAGGTGCCCGATGCCCGCCTCGGCGTACAGCACGGGCCTGGTGATCCGGTCGGTCACCGCGGTGTCCGCCGTGGTGATCTCGACGACCAGGAGGACGTCGGCGGTGTCGACGAAGGGGCGGCGGCCGCGGTGCGCCGGCGCGCTGGTGCGCGACGCCGGGGCGGGGGGTGAGTAGCAGCGCTCCGCCGACCGTCTCGGTGCGGTGGAAGGCGTTGTCGTCAAGCGCCAGGACGTCGTCCACCGTCCGCGGTCCGGCGCGGTCGGACGGCAGCATGGGTACCCCGTCACGTGTCTCCCGTGCGCACCCGTGGCGCACCGGCACTTTGCCCGTTCTTGACCTTGCGGGGAACCGTGATCCGCGCCGCGCTTTGCCTGTGCATTACCCGTTGGTCGTGCGGTCGCACGGCCTGCTCGCCCACCGGATGACCGGCCCCCGGACATGCCGAAGCCCCCGACCGCAGGGTGCGCGGTCGGGGGCTTCGGGGAGGTGGGCGGGGCGAGTCAGTTGTCGCTCGTGTCGCGGCTGAGGAGCTGGCGCAGCGCGGCGGGTCAATCAGAGGTCGCGGACTTCGGTCCCTGCGTTGTCGCCGGGCGGGCGGGCGACGACGGACAGACGGACCGTGCCGTCGCCGAGCGGGGCGAGCTGCACCGCGTGGTGGGCGCCGCGGCCGTCGCCCAGGGCGTCGGTCTCGAACGCCGCGGCGGGCAGCTCCAACGAGCCGCCGTGGTGCATCAGCAGGGCGATGAGCATCGCGTGGGACATGTCCGCCGGGTTGGGCAGGCGGGTCACCAGTGACCTCCTTCGCTGCCGACCAGCTTGGCCACCATCGGCCCGGCGTCGCGGTTGATGCCCGCCACGGCGACGGCGACGGCCTGCTTGGCGTCGTCGATCAGCAGCTCCTCGACGGGCCACTTCCCTGCGGGCTGGTGCAGGGACCAGCCGTCCGTCGGCAGGCGCAGGGTGGCGGAGAGCATCAAGGCGGGCTTCGACTCGTCCGCAGGGTCCCGAAGGGGCAGGTGGCTGCCATCGGAGGAGTACGCGTACCGGTCGGTCTCCCAGTCGCGCACGGTGTACGGCGGGCGCACGCTCTGGGCGAGCTGGCCGTGCTGGACGGGGGTCTCGATGACGACCAGGAGGCGGCTGTCCTCCTGCGACCGGGTGAGCCGGACGGCGCCGAGGTCGGGGCGGATGCGGACGTAGCCGGGGGACATCACCGGCGGGGTGGCGACGTACCAGGCCCATACGAGGAAGGCGGCCGGGTCGGTGCGGTCCTCCTCCCACAGTCCGTCGTCGAGCTTCTGGGCGAGGTAGCGGCCGAAGCGGCTGTCGAGAGGGGCGTTGCTGTCGCCCATGTCGCGGTCGTAGTCGTCCGCGACGGCTACGAGGGTGGTGCTGGACCAGTTGGTCACGGTGGGGCTCCTCAAGAGGAGCGGGGCCGGTTTCGGCGGCCCCGCCGGTCGGGCGTGGTGGTGGTCAGCGGCGGAAGAAGAGGTTGCCGAGCTCGCCGCGCACGAAGGCGCGGATGATCTCGGCGACCTGGGAGGCTCCGGCCTGGGAGGCCGGGGCGACGATCGACATGACGGACGCGCCCTGGGCGTCGAACGAGAACGCCCAGCCGCCGTCGCTGTAGATGCGGACGTCGATGTCGGCGTCGCCGTGGTAGCCGCCGCGCGGGGTGTCGGGGCCGCGCTCGACGATGACGCCCGGGCCGCCGAGGCGGGCGGTGAGACCGAGCTCCGTCAGGGCGGAGACGAGGTGGCCCTGCAGGGAGACGACCTGCGCGACGGTGCGCTCCGGCTTCGGGGCGCTCTCGTACTGGCGGGCCACAGCGCCGAGCGCGCTGCCCGCCAGGTCGCCCGTCCAGCTCCACTCGGAGACCGGCACTCCGTGCTTCTCGCCGGCGGCCCACAGTGCGGTGAGGAGTGCGGCGGCGTGCTCCAGGACGCTGGGTGCGTAGAGGCAGTGCAGGCGCTTCGCGGCCTTCTCGACGGCGGAGTACGCCTCGGTGCTGTGGGTGGTGCTCTCGGTCATGGTTTCCTCTCACAGTGGCCCGGGGCCGGTTTCGGCGGCTCCGGGCCACATGCTGTCGTCCGGCACTGCCGTCGCGGACCGGAATGCCCGGACGGATGTGGTGGTGGCTGCCCGGCCGGATCCGGTCCGGGACCGCATCGGGGTGTGCAGCCGGGGCGCGGGGCGGTGGTTGGACCTGTTGGGTCCAACAGGTTGGTCAGGGCTGGATCCTGCCCCGCCGGGTGTCCGGGGCGGCCGCGGGGCCGTGTTCCCGGGCGAGGTCGGCGGCGGCGCGGAGCAGGACGAGGACGTCGGGCAGGGTCCGGGACGGGTGCTCGGACCACGACTCGTAGTCGACGTACGGGGCGCCGGTGAGCAGGCGCAGCAGCATCTCCAGCAGCGAGCGGGCGATGGACTGGGTGTCCTCGTCGCCGGTCCCGTCGAGGCGGGTGCGGTGCAGGGCGTCCCAGATGTGGTGGCCGGTGAGCGGGGCGTAGAGCTGGGGGTCCCAGTTGTGGCGTTCCATCAGGGCGGCGGCGGCTTCCAGGTGGCTGGCTGCCTGGTCGCCGGTGACCAGGTGTCCGCTGGAGCCGAACCACATGCGGGTGCCGGCGAGTTCCTGAACGGCGCGGTCCAGAACGGTCCGGCGGGATTCCGTGATGCTCATTCGGGTTCCTTCTTCGTGTCGGGTCGAGGTCAGGCGGCGAGCCGGAAACGCCCGAGCGGGGCGGCGAGTCGGCGGGCCGCGGCCAGGGCCGGGCGGGTCCGGCGGCCGCGGCGGCCGCGGCCCTTGACCGCGTACATCTCGGCGTCGGCCGTCTTGAGGGCGGCGGACAGGGTGGCCTCGGGCAGGGCGGCGAGCCGGGCGGCGCCGAGGGAGGCCCCGGCGGGCAGGCTCACGCCCAGGTGGTCGACGGGCTGGCGCAGGAGCCGGGCGAGTTCGTCGAGACGCTGCGGCAGGTCTCCGTCGTCGCGGAGGACCGCGACCATCTCGTCGCCGCCGAGGCGTCCGGCGACACCGTGGCCGCCGCACCACCGGGCAAGCCGCTCACCGGTGGCGGCGATCAGCGCGTCGCCCGCGTCGTGCCCGTAGCGGTCGTTGACCGCCTTCAGGCCGTCGAGGTCGCTGAGGACCACGACGGCGCGGGGGTGGCGGCTGAGGATCCGGTGCGCGGTTCGGGTCCATCCGTCGCGGGTGAGCAGACCGGTCAGCGGGTCGTGACGCAGGCGGTGCAGACGCTGGTGGAGCCGGCGGGCGTGGGCGGCCCATCCGGCGGCCAGGGCCGCGGGTATGAGGCAGTGGAGGATCGTCATCGGGGTTTCCTGTTCTCGTCGGGGTGGGCCCGGGGCGGCGTGCGGGTGTGCGGCACGGCCGCCCCGGCGCGGGCAGTGGACCGCCGGACCTGTTGGGTCCAACAGGTCCAACTAGAGGAGGGCGGCGACGGCGGCGGCCGCCAGGACGGCGAGCGCGGCCCGGGTGATGTCGATCGCGCGCCGCAGTCCGCGGTGCTTGCGGCGGGCGATCCGGGACAGGCGCACCACATCCTCGGCCTGGCGGGACGGCGGCCCCTGCAGATCCGTCAGGAGCTCGTCGGGAGTGCAGTCGCTCCAGTAGAGGTAGGTGCCTCTCGGGGCCCCTACCAGGCGGGGGCGGACCACGCCGAGGATCAGGAAGATCGCGGCGGCCAGGCCGACGACTGCGACGCCGACCAGGACGGCGGTCAGCGGCGGGAGGTCACGGCCGGGGACGGTGGCGAGGAGCACGGCGAGCGGCAGGCTGAACGATGTGAGCAGCACTCCGCTCTTGGTGTCCGCGCGTCCGATCTCGGTAAGGACGGTGCGGGCGGCCTCGTCCAGACGGATGTCCGTGTCAGCCACGGCTGCCTCCCCGGGCGGTCTGCCGGGGGGCCGGTGACCAGGGGCAGCCTGGGGCGTCGGCGCGCAGACCGGTGACGAGGTCGAGGACGGGCCAGAGCCGTTCGCCGGCGGTTCCGTATTCGGGGGCGATGATCGCCAGGCTGACCGCACCGGCCAGGTCGAGGAAGGCGGCCGGGCTGACGCCCCGCCACTGGACGCGCATGTCCCGGTAGCCGAGGAGGTGGCCGAAGGCGGTGACCGGTTCGCCGTCGCAGGTGGTGACGATCTCCGGGGTCTCGTAGGTGCGGGTTCCGGGGTCGTTGATCACGACGGTGAGTCCGGCGTCGTCGGCGGCGGCCAGCAGGCGGTGGTACAGAGGCCGGTCGGCGATGTATCCCTCGGCCGCGGCCCGCTGTTCCCACCACAGGCCGTCGACGCCGGTCCCGGCCAGGCCGGGCTGCGAGCAGGTCGTGAGGAATCCGGCCCGGTTCAGGGCGGCGAGCGAGGGGACCAGGTGGGCCGTCTCCGGCTCGGGTCCGTGGTTCGGGGCGTAGCCGGGCCAGGAGCGGATGGCGCCCTCCAGCCACCGGGCCATGGGCTCTCCGAGCGCGGTGACGGTCTGCGGGGCCGCCCACTGGCGGCGGTCGCTCCGGCTCATCCACGGCAGTTTCACGGTGTCCTCCGGGTTCTTCCGGGCGGCGTCGCCGCCCCGGGTTAGGGGTGTTGGGTCCAATAGGCCTGATGTGGTTCCGTCTCCGGTTCCGGCTCAGGCGGGGTCGTCGGTAGTGGCCCAGGTCCAGGGCTCGGGGGCGGCGGCCGCGGTGGCGGCTGCGGCCTGGAGGCGGGCTGCGGCTTCGGCGTACGGCTTCTTGATGTGCCTGCTGGCGGCGGTGCGGCGCAGGAGGGCCGCGAGGAGCGCGGCCTGGTCGGAGTCGATGGAGTGTCCGGTGTCGCCAGCGGTGTCGAGGAGCCGGGTGAGGGGCGGCTGGTCGGCGGCGGGGAGAACGCACCGGACGTACTGGCCGAGTTCGCGGAGCTGGCGGGTGGGGAAACGGTCCACGCCGAAGAAGTCGCCGCCGTGGCTGACGGTGATGTGGCTGGTCACTGGTTTCCTCCGGTCAGATGCTGAGCTGGTGGACGAGGTCGGCGAGCGCGGTCAGCGTCTCGTTGATGGGGGTGGCCAGGCCGGTGGAGGCGAGGAAGAAGCCGAGGCCGCCGGCGGCGAGGGCGGGGCCGGTGGTCAGCGATCCGTTGCGGATCAGCAGGAAGACGGCGATGGCGAGCAGCAGGACGGCGCTGACGGACAGGACCATCGGTCAGCCCTCCGTACGGCCGTGGCCGGGGCGGTCGTCGCAGCGGTCGCACCGGGCCTCGTCGTCCAGGGGGTGGCCCTGGTGGACGGCCAGGAGGCCGCCGGGGCCGGTGACGCGGTTCCAGGCCGGGCCGGGGCAGCCCTCGGGGCAGGGGACCAGGGCCTGCCAGTGGTGGTCGTACGGGTCGCCGTCGTCGTTCCAGCGGATGTCGAGTTCCTGTCCGGCGACGGCGAAGGTGCCGCTGGTGAAGTCGGCGGCGGTGGTGGGGTGCCGGGTGAAAACGGCGGCGAGGTCGTCGCCGAAGTCGCGGCGGACGTCGGCGAGCAGGTCCGGCCCGGCGGCCGCGGAGTGCCGGAGCATCCGGCGCATCAGGTCCAGGTCGTCGGCGTAGAACGCGTGCGTGAAGCCCTCAGCGAGCAGCCGCCCGGTGGTGGGGGTGTGGGCGTGCTGTACGGCGACCACCCCGGCGGGCACCTGCCGGGCGGCGGGCCGGTTGTGCTGGCGGGCCTGGCAGGCGGCGAGCGGGGTGCGGACGACGATCGCCACGGCGGGCACCTGGTGGGTGCGGGCCCGGGCGAGGAGACCGGCACGGATGCGGGGCTCGGTGCTGGTGGCGTCGACGACGACCTGCCGGTGACGGCTGAGGCATCCCTCCAGCGCCAGGTCGAAGACGGTGACGGCGGCCCCGGTGGCGCTCTGGTCGCCTCCGCAGCCTGAAACGAGAGCGCGGATGGCGTCGAGTTCGAGGCGGTGGCCGGGCAGCGCCCGGGCCACTCGGGACTTGCCCGCCCCGGCGGGGCCGACGAGGACCAGGAGGGCGGGCTCGTCGAGGACGGAGGGCTGTCGGTCAGGCATGGACTCTCCCTACGGCCCTGTTGGACCTGTTGGGTCCAACAGGGCTAATAGCTGGTGGGCTGGTGCGATTACGGGTTCTTGTCAGCGGCGGTTGTCGTTGGTGGTCCGGGCGATCAGACCGCGCGTCTCGGTGGTGTAGCTGCTGTGGTCCTGGTGGACCGTGCCCTCGTAGTGCTGGTGGATGACGGGCGGGGCGGCTTCGCGGGCCTCCTTGGCCCGCTTGACGACCCGGGACAGGGCGGCGAGGAGGGCGACCGGGGCGGCGCAGATGACGGCGAGGGCGAGCGGGTCGGTCTGGCCGGCGGTCCACAGGACGAGGGAGACGGAGCCGCCGACCGGGACGGAGGCGATGCCGACGGCGAGCATGAGGCCGCTGACGTCGGCGGCGTTCTGGCTCATCGGGGGCCGTCCGGGCTGGGGCACGGGCGGGGTGGGTCCGGTACGGGGGAGGGGGCTGGTGTCGCGGTACGAGGTCGGTGCGGGGGCCGGGGGGCGGTAGGCGGCCTCGATGAGGCGTCGGGCTTCGGTGGCCGCCTGGTCGTCGCTGAGCTGGGGGCGGGAGGCGGGCTGGTCGTGCACGGCTGGTTCTCCTTGCCGGTCGTGGCGGGCGGGGGCGGGTTCCGGGTGGGCGGGTCAGGTGAGGGCGTCGTACGCGGCGGCCGCCGCGTCGGGTGTGATGCCGTCGCCGGTGACCGCGTCGATCGCCATCTGGCGGTCGGCGGTGGGGACCATGTCCAGGAACGCGGCGACCTTGTCGGCGGCCGTCGCCCGGTGGGGCTTTGCGGGCTTCGCCGTGCGGGTGGTGGTGCTCCCGCCTGCGCGGTGCCCGCCGTCGTGGCTGTCGTCGTCGGGGTCGGGGGCGTTCCAGTCGCCGAGGAGTCCCTGGTCCTCCAGGGCGCGGATCTCGTAGCCGGTCAGGCCCTGCACGGTGGCGGGGAACAGTGCGGCGAGGTTGGCCTCGGCGTCGTCGCCGGAGAGGTCGACGTAGAGGGTGCGCATCAGGACGGGCTTGCCCTTGACGACGATCCAGCCGACGCCGCCGATGCCGGTGGCGTCCTCCGGGGTCTCCTTGCCCGCGATGCGGTCCTCGATGGAGAGGCGGGTCCCGCCGTACTCGCCGGGCAGCGGGTCGGGGATGTGCTCGCCCGCGACCAGGCCGTCGAACGCTCTGCGCGTGGCGGCGGCGTCGCCCATGTTCAGGATCGTGGGGCGGCTGTTGGCCTTGAGCTGGTTGCGCATGGTCGTCGTGAAGCCGTCGTCGATCTTCATGTCCTGTCCGGCCGCTTTGAACCCGAGGCCGTACTTGCGGCCCTTGACGGACAGCAGCTCGGCACACTGGGCGATCTCCTCGCCGTAGGTCTCGTGCTTGGTGGCGGCCAGGTACTCGTCCACGTAGACGGTCAGCGCCCGGTACGGGCAGCCCGGGTCACCCGGCTTCCAGTCGCGGCGGCGGCCGTCGGCGCGGGGCATCGCTCCGCGGATGTCCATCAGGGCGACTGCGGCACGCAGCATCCGCACGATGTAGAGGGCGCCGACGCCGTGCCGGTCGACGTGCGGGGCGAGGAGGGCGATCTTGCCGTCCTCGCCCTCGGTGGCGACCCAGCTCGTCATGGACGCGTTGGCGTCGGCCGCGACGCACAGCACGATCAGCTGGCTCTTGCCGGAGCCGGAGACGCCGCCGACGAGCCCCAGGGCGATGCCCTCGGGCCGGTGGACGCGGCCGTTGACGTAGGTGCCGTTGTAGGAGACGCCGAGCCGCCAGAAGCCTTCGGCGTTGGGGGTGACGTCCGCGCGGGTGGCGATGTTGACCGCTTCCAGCGGCGGGATGTCGCACACCATGACGTGGACCCGGTTGCGGTCGACGTGCGCGAACACGCGCAGGTCTTCGTGGTCGGCGCCGACGGCGGTGCACAGCTTCCTGATGTCCGGGCGGGGGGCCTCGGTCTCGTCCTCCATCCGGGCCACGTAGTGGGTGACGCCGCGGGCGGTGTCGCGGGTGCGGTACTCCAGCACCGCCCCCGGAACGGCCTTGCCCGGCCGGGCGATCTTCTTCGCCCACCAGGCGGTGTGGTCCTCGCCGCTGCCGCTCTCCGCGGCGTCGAGGGCGTCGGGTGTGACCACGATCTCCGCCCAGCCGGGTCCGTGGCCGGTGGTGAGGACGGTGACGGCTTCGGCGCGGACGCCGAACGCGGCGGCGACGTGGCGGGGGTCGAGGTCGGGGACGGGGTGGCCGGGCGGGGCCTTCACCAGCGCGGAGAAGTCCACCCCGCCCGAGTCGTGGCGGGTGATGTTCATCAGGCGGGTGGTGCCGGACACCGGTGCCCGGTCCCACATCGCGAGGATGTCCCGCCCGAACGGGTCCCCGTCCGTCTCGTCGTCGTGTCCGCTGTCGTGGTCGGGTGCGGGGCCGGCGGCGGCGAGGGCGAGCTGCGCCCGGTGCATGGTCCCGGCCCGGGTCAGGGGGGCGAGGGCCGCCATCACCGCGCCCCAGCCCGCGGCGAGGACGGCGTCCAGGAGCCATCCGGAGGTGAGCACGGCGCTCACGTCGAGGACGGCGGCGGTGGCGCACGGCAGGCCGCGCATCGCGGTCTTCAGGAGTCCGGCGTCGGGGGACTCCGCCTGCCGCCATCCGCGCCAGACGGTGAACGCGGCGGGGACCCCGGCGGCGCCGAGGGCGAGCAGGTTCGCGGGACCGGTCGGGTCCGCGTTGGGGGCGATGGCCAGGCCGAGCGCCGCCGCTCCGTAGACGGCGCGCTCCAGCCGGGCCCGGCGGCGTACCGCGTGCCCGAAAGCGGCAGCAGTCGACATGGACATGGGTATTCCTTTCACTTCAGGTCGTGCGGGGCGGGTGGGAAAAGCGGGGGAGGGGCGGCCGGGATGTCCGGCCGCCCCTCCCCCGTGCGGGGTGGTGCGGGGGCTACTCGAAGAAGCCGGGGCGGGGGGTCGCGGTGCGGCGGGAGGTCCGTACCTCGTGCAGGCCCCCGTAGCGCCGCCGGTGTTCGGCGGCGGCGGACTGCGCGTGGGTGGCGGCGGACCGGGCGGTGTCCTGCACGCGCAGGCACTGCCGGGCGGCGCCGCCCAGGGCCGCGGCGACAGCCGAGGTCATCTCCACGTACCGGGCGTCGCCGCCCGCGTCCTCCAGGCCCTGCGCGAGGGCCTCGGCGTCCCCGGCGTGGGCCTTCATCCGCCGGGTGACCTCGGCGAGGTCCTCGGCCGCCGCGTCCAGCGCCTTGGCGCAGGTCCGCAGCGCGCGCTGGAGCCCCTCGTAGGTGCTGCTGGCCTCTGAGGCCCGTCCGAGGTCCGTCATCAGCTGTCCCCCTCGTGGTGAGCGGCGGCCGACACGGTCCGCAGCCCCGCGTCGGCCTTCGCGTTCTGGTCCCTGCCGTAGTCCGCGGCGACCGCCCGGACCGCCATCTCCGCGCCCTCGGCGGCCTGCTGGCACAGCACGTTCAGCCGGTCCGCCTCCGCCGCCATCTGCTGCGCGTCGTCCGCCAGGGCGCTCAGCTGCCCCATCACCCGCGGGTCGTTCATGTTGTGGTCGCCCGTCAGGTCCCGGTGCAGCTCGCCCAGGGCGACGACCGTGCGCCGCAGCACCGCGACCGTCACGGCCGCCGACTCGGCGGCGTCGAACGCCCCCAGCCCGACCCTGCTCATCCCCAGCAGGTAGTCGCCGAACTTCTGCTCGGTGCGGTGCTGACGGGCCATCCCGCCGGTGCCCGGCGCCGCCGCAGCGGCGCCCGGGTCCTTCGTCATCGTCATCCTGTGGTTCTCCTTCGTGTCGTCCTGCGAAGTGGTGGCCGGCGGGTCGTCCGCCGCCACGGGCTGCTGGGTACCGGGCCGGGCGGTGTGGGGCTCGGGAGCGGCGGGCAGCGCCCGCTGACCGGACGTCACCGCCCGCTCCCCGCCCCGACCCCGACCCCGGCCCCCGCCTTCGTCGTCGTCGCGGAACAGATGGGTCCACGCCCGGGGCGCGGTCTGCCGGGCGGACGTCCAGGCGTCCTCACGCGGCGGCGGACCGGCGGCGGGCCCGGTCCGCGTCTTCTGCCCGGACCCGGACTCCGGCCCGGCCCCGGACGCCTTCGGCCCAGGGGCGGACGGCTGCGGGCCGGGGGCGGAGCCGGGACCGGGTGCGGAGCCGGGGCCGGGTGCGGAGCCGGGGCCGGGGGCGGCCTTCTTCGTCTGCTCCCGGGTCTTCCTGCCGTGGGCGTCCGGCTCCGGCCCGGACGCCTTCTTCGGTCCGGCCCCGGCGGATTCCTTCTCCTGTTCCTTCTCCTGGCGCCGCCGTTCCCGGTCCCCGGCCCGGGCGGCCCGCTTCTCCTCACGGCGGGCGTCCTGTTCCGTGCGCCGCCGGGACCGCTTCTCCTCGCGGCGGCCGTCCCGGTCCTTGCGCCGCCGGGACCGGCGCTCGTCCTTCTCCGCGTCCTGCCGGGTCCTGCGGTCGCGCTGCGCCTCCCGCTCCGCGCGGCGGCCGTCGACCTTCTCCGCCGCCGCCTGGGTACGCCGTTCCTGGCGGCCCCGGGCCCGTTCCATCGCCGGGCTCGACGCGCTCGCCGACGGCTGACGGGCCTTCTTCGGCGCGACGATCCCGGACCCCCCGTCCCCGTCCTTGCGGCGAGGACGGTCCTTCCCGTCGTCCTTGCTGCGGGGACGGTCCTTCCCGGAACCGTCCCTGCCCGTGCCGCCCTTGCCGGGGCCGTCCTTGAGCGGCCCGGAGCCGGGCTTCTTCTCCGGGCTCCGGGGCCCGGAGTTCTTCGGTGCGGGCGGGCTGTTCTTCCCGCCCGGGGCCTCCGGCTTCTTCTCCTGCTTCTTCTCCAGGCCCTTGGGGGCGCGGCCGGGGAAGTCCTTGGCGGCGCCCTTGAGCGGACTGCCGCCCGGTCCACCGGGGCCGGGCTTCTTCGGCGGGTCGTTGGGCCCGGAACGGCCGCCGGAGGGCGACTTGGCCGGGGGCCTGCCCCCGCCGCCGAGGGACTTGTCGCCGAACTCCGGGCCGGAGGGAACCCGGGCCTTCTCGCGGGCCTGCCGGGCCTGGTCCGCGAGCTTCTTCATCGCCAGCAGATGACCTGTCCGCTGCTCAAGCTCCGCGACCTGCGCTTTCTGCACCGCCTCCCGCAGACCGGCCGCCTCCTGGTGCTCGGTCATCCGGCGCTGCCGCCAGTCCCCGACCATCAGCGCCATCCCCCGCAGCGCGGCCAGCGCAACCGCGAGCGGAGCCGCCGCCAGCATCGCGCCCCCGCCCCCCGCCGCCCCGGGGCCCGCGCCCGGTGCCCGCACGGCGGGCCCCGGGCCGGGGGCCGGGCCCCCACCGCCCGACAGCAGTGCGCCGACCGTGGCATCCGCCGATTCCCGGGACGGGATCACCGGCAGTTCCAGCGTGGTCTCCTCCGGCCTCTCCGCCGGGACCGGCGGCGGCAGCCCCGGCATCCCCTCCAGCCCCGTACCGCGGGGCGGCGGCAGCCGGTGGACCACCCCGCCGCCCTCATCCGCATCAGACATGACGCTCCCTCAACTGTTGACAGAAAGTGACCATCTCGTGTACGCGCGCGCGTGCGTCCGCGGGTCCGCGCGTCCGTGCGTCCGGTTGGAGCCCCCGGGCCGCCCCTCCCCGCAGGAAAGGGCGGCCCACGCACCCCCGGACCGGTTACTGCCTGTAGCGGGCGCAGAAGGTCTCCAGCAGCTGCGCCAGCTCCACCACCGCGCCCTGGTCGCCCGCCTTCTGCCGGGCCATGGCGACCGCGCGGGCCTCCTCGGTCCACGCGAGGATCACGCCCCACTCGCCCAGCCGCGCCGCGTACTCCTCCCGGCGCCGCTGGTGGTGCCGCTGCTGACGCAGCCGCCTGACCTGCTCCCGGGTCATCGGCTCCGTCATGCCGCACCCCGCCGGCGCTTGCGCAGGTCGGTCAGCGACTCCGGCACATCCGAGCCGGAGTCCTGACCGCCGTCCTCGCCACTGTTCTTGCTGGTCAGGGCACCGGCGGTCTTGTGCAGCGACTTCGCGGCGAGTTCCCCGACCACGGTGCTGCGCTGGGCCCGGGCCAGGGCCCGGGCCCGCCGCTGGTCCGGCAGCGCCGCCACATGCGCGAGGTGGTCGGCGTGCGCCACCTGGAGCGACTCCATCGCCTCGTACTGCGCGCGGGCCGCGCGCACCAGCTTCTTCGCCTGCCGCTCCAGACGCCGCGACCGGCGACGGGCGTCGAACCGGCCGTCACCCTCGACGTGCTCGGACCGGTACTTCGCCCTCACCGCCGCCAGCAGGTCGTCGTACACCTCGTGGTCGGTACGGTGCGAGCGGCGCCGGGTCTGTGCGAACTCGGCGAACATCACCGGGTCCAGCAGATGGGACATGTCATTCACGGGAACTCCTCTGAGGGGTGGGCCCGCCGATCGCACGGGGGCGGATGAACGGGCCGGGCCCGCGACGTACAGCCGTCCGCACCTCAGCGGGGGAGGTGCTTGGCGGCGTCGGCGGGACGCAGGAGCCCCGCCTCGGACAGCAGCCGTACGGCCCGGTCACGGTTGCAGCCGAGCGCCGTACGGGCGGCGTTGACGTTCACGAAGCCGTCCGGCTCCGCATCCAGTGCCCGCAGGGCGGCCAGCGCCTCCGCGTCCGTACGGGCCGGAGTTCCGGGCCCCGTACGGCTCTTGCCCGTACGGGGCTCCGTACGG